>JBIKIA010000691.1:0-2736 GCA_044361885.1 Prosthecobacter sp.
TGATGCACCGGGCATGGTCAGGCCGAGTGTCTCCGCCAGCGCGGTGAGCGTGCTCGCAGTGCCCATCGTCATGCAATGACCGGGGCCGCGGGCGATGCCGTCCTCGATCTCGCACCACTGTTCCCAGCTCAAATTGCCCGCACGTTTTTCATCCCAATACTTCCAGACATCACTGCCGCTGCCGAGCGTCTCGCCACGCCAGTTGCCCTTCATCATCGGGCCGCAGGGCATGTAAATGACCGGGATGTCCATGCTGAAAGCACCCATGAGCAGTCCCGGCGTGGATTTGTCGCAACCACCGAGCAGTACCGCGCCATCCAGTGGATTCGCCCGCAGCACTTCCTCGGTTTCCATCGCGAGCAGGTTGCGATGAAACATCGCCGTCGGTTTCGTCAGCATCTCGCCCGCCGAGAGCACCGGGATCTCCATCGGATGCCCACCCGCCTGGAGGATGCCCCGCCGCACGGCATCTGCCGTGAGCTTCAGGTGCATGTGGCAGGAGTTTTGTTCCGACCAGGTATTCAAAATGCCAATCACCGGTTTCCCGACATAATCCTCAGCGCCCCAGCCTGCCTGCTTCGCCCGTGAGCGATGTCCAAAAGAGCGGAGTTCATCACGGCCATACCAGCGCCAGGAGCGGAGTTGTTCAGGAGTTTTGCGAGTCATGCGGGCGCGCATTGTCACGAAAAGCGGAAGATGCGCCAGAGGAGATTCCGATGAAGGCGTGAAGTTTCATGATTGCTACGAAGAGGCGGCATGCCCTAAATGGCAGCGTGACTCTGCGAATCCTCAGCCTTTGGCTTGCCTTGTGCCTTTCGATCATGGCTCAGACGCCAGAGCAGGCTGCTGTAACTGGACCGAATGCACATGCCTGGGAGATGTTTCAGCTCTTCAGGCAGATGACGAAGGGCAACTTTTGCTTTTCACCCTTCAGCGGTCATCGCGTGGCAGCCATGCTGGCGGAGGGCGCGAAAGGCGATACTCAACGTCAGCTCATCAGCCTCGCTCATCTTGCCACCGAGAAAGAAAAGCGAGCCCGTGAAGGTGACATCATTCGACAAGAACTCGCCACAGGTGCTGCAAGCGGCGGCATGAGCCTGGAGGTGGCAAATTCCATCTGGACTCCGCCAGCAGCGACTCTCGATCCCGACTATGTGACTTGGGCAGGAAAGCGTTTCGGAGCCGTGGTTCAGGCGCTGCCATCGTCAGACGCCGTTGGCTGTGCCTCGAAGGTCAATCAGTGGATTCGGGAAAAGACTCGCGGGCGAATCACGGATCTTGTCGGGCCGAGAGTCTTCCAGCATGACGGCAACACCGTGCTGCTGGTGAACTCGATCTACCTCAAGTCGGTCTGGGCTCAAAGATTCGACCCGAGGGCGACCAAGCCACGCGCCTTCACCTCCGCCACAGGATCGCAAGAGATGCTGCCGATGATGGTGCAGCGGAATGGCTTCTCTTATGCCGACATCTCATCCTGGCAGTGTCTCGAAATGCCATTTAGTGGCGGCGACTTCAGCATGACCTTCCTGCTTCCCAAAGCTGAGGCAAATCGTGCAGCCGCAGAAGCTGGATTAAATCCTGAAAGCTGGGCCAAGCTGCTGAGCGAGCTGGGTCACACCGATGTGAGTTTCATGCTACCACGTTTCGGATTCAGCACGCAGGTTGATCTCCAGGGACTTTGGCAGGCCCAAGGAGTCAGCGATGCGTTTGATCAAACCAAAGCCGATCTGAGCGGACTGATCCCGCAAAAGCCTTGCTGGGTGAACCAAGTCCTGCATGAGGCGACCATCGAGGTGAACGAAGTCGGTGCCGAAGCCAGTGCAGTGGCCGCTGCCGCTGCCGATCCATTTGGCCCTGCTGAAGAACAGTTGAAACCTCGCACAGCCATCTTCGTCGCGAATAGGCCTTTTCTTTGGCTCGTCCGGCACAAGACGACCGGATTGATTCTGTTCATGGGCCGCTTTGCGGGTGGGTAGGCTGAGCGTCCGCTGCATTTTCCTTTCTCTGTAGCACCCAGCCACCGATAGGATGCCGCTCCCTCTTCCGTCCTTTCCAACCTCATCATGATCCCCATCGACCTTAGCGGCAAAGTCGCCCTCATCACTGGAGCCTCACAGGGCATCGGCGCGCAGATCGCGCGGACCTTTCATCGCGCTGGAGCTACGGTGGTGATCAATCATCCGGGCTTTCCGAACACGGCGACAGATGCTCAAGCGCTCGCCGATGAACTGAACGTCCACCGCACGGATAGTGCCCGAGTGATCGCTGCCGATGTCTCGCAGCCCGAGCAGGTGCAGTCGATGATGGGCGAGATTCAGGCGGCCTGCGGCGGTCTCGATTATCTGGTGAACAACGCAGCGATCATCAAGGACCGCACCATTGCCAAGATGAGTCTCGAAGAGTGGGATGCGGTAATCGAGGTGAACCTCTCCGGTGTCTTCTACGGCTGCAAATACGCGCTCGAAATCATGCGAGATCATGGGGCCATCGTCAGCTTCGGCAGCATCGCCGCGATCCAGGGTTTCTTTGGCCAGGCCAACTACGCCTCCGCGAAAGCCGGAGTGCAGGCGATGATGCGTGTGCTGAGTCGTGAAGCCGCGCGCAAAAACATCCGCGCCAATGCCATCGCCCCCGGCGTGATCGATACCAGCATGGCGGCGACCATTCCCGAATCCGTGCGTGCTGAGATGCTGAAAAACGTCCCGCTCGCCCGCTTCGGCACCACTGAGGAAGTGG
>JBIKIA010000692.1:0-2729 GCA_044361885.1 Prosthecobacter sp.
AAACTCCTCATGCCCGAGCAATGCCTCGTGAAGTCCGCTGGAGCAGCAGCCGTGCAGATATTCACGCACCAGATCAAAGGTGGCGAACATCGAGAAGCCTTTCAGCGCCAGCAAGATGCGGGCGCCCGACTCACGCTGCACGAGAGCCAGCTTCTCCAGATTCTTTTTCAAAAGACCACGATCAACGACATACGCAGGCGTCTCGACGGACTCGACGTCAAAGGCGGGCGCGGGCTGCTCAAACACATGCGGTGGGGTGGGGGCCATGCGCGCAGGGGGATAGCGAGATGCGACAGTGATGCCAGCGACATTCCGGGAAAGTGATCCCAACGCCGCTGACCTACTCCTCCACTGGCACGAACTGTCGATAATGATCCGCCGCCGTTTGATTGTGACGAGCGAGCAGGGTGCCGAGCCGGGCAGCGTCTTTTTCGCGGAAAGCACGCACAATGGCCTGATGATCCTGATTGGCAGTCTCCATGTCCGGCGGCTGCGTTCGCTGAAAAGCAAGCCGGTGCAGACGCTCCCATTCGGTGAGCAATGAGTGGAGTGTTTGCTCCGCTCGTGTAAAATCAGCGATGCGACAAGGCAGAAGGTGAAACTCACGATTCGCAGCTTCAAAACCAGCGCGATCACGACGACGAGCGGTGCTTTCCAGACGTTCAAGCAGCTTGTCGAGTTCAGCGAGGTGCTCGTTCGTGAGGTGGGGCAAGGCGTGCACTGCGGAGAGTCCCTCCAGCGCTCCGAGCATGGCAAAGATCTCGCCGAGGGACGACACCTCCACCGGTGTGACACGCACACCCGTGTGCGGACGGATCTCCACGAGACGCTCAGTCTGAAGCTGGCGCAGCGCCTCACGCACAGGGATGATGCTGACCTGGAAACGCTTGGCGAGGGCATCAATGACGAGCACTTCACCCGGCTTCAGTGCGCCACCGACGATTTCTGCACGCAGCGCCTCATAGACAGCCATGTGCTTCGTGGGAATGGTGACCACGGGCTTCGACATGACCATTTTACTCCTTGGCAGCCTGGGCTTCGCGGGCCTGCTCCTGCTCGGGGGTTTCCTCGGCTTCGAGATCACGAGCCACACCGACCCGGAGGCTGACTTTGATGCCGTGCTTCTCCGCTGCGGTGTTTAAAAGCGAGCGGATGGAACTCACCGTCAGTCCATTCTTGCCGATGACATGCCGCACGTCCTGAGGAGCGAGCTCCACCCGATAGACGACCGCACCTGAGGCATTGCGCCCGACAGCGATGCTCGCCTGCTGCGGGTGATCGATCAGATTGGAGACAACGTAGGCCAGGAATTCGCGGAGAGCTTCAGGGGCGTCCATGATGAGTGAGAATACGTTTTGCGGTGTCCAAAAAAAAGCCGCCGGTGATTGTGTCACCCGGCGGCGTTAGAATTCTGACAAAGCAGATTACTTCGCCGCAGCAATGCGGGCGTTTTTGATCAGACTCTTCACAGTGGGGCTGGGCAGAGCGCCCTTGGAGATCCAAGCGTCCACTTTGGTGAGGTCGAGAATGGCATTACCCTTCTCAAGTGCAGGATTATAGCTGCCAAGGATTTCCAGGAAGCGGCCATCGCGCTTGAAGCGCTTGTCAGCAGCTACAACGCGATAAACGTGGCGCCCGTGGGCACCTTCCTGACGGAGACGAAGAACAACGGCCATGATTTAAGTAAGTGGGACTTTTTCGAGGGAGGCGGATAGTGGGGGCGAAGAGTCCGAAATCAAGGCGTTTTTTGGGGTTTCTCCCCGCCTGACTTTCGGACGGCTATCAGAAGGTCGAAACCTGAGCTGATAACAATCCCCACTTGTCTGCCGGTTAATTACTCAGCGGCAGGAGCTTCAACTGCGGCAACAGCCTCGACAGGAGCGGCAACAGCCTCAACAGGAGCGGCAACGGCCTCAACAGGAGCGGCAACGGCCTCGACAGGAGCGGCAACGGCCTCGACAGGAGCGGCAACGGCCTCGACAGGAGCGGCAACGACAGCTTCAACAGCGGCGGCTGGCTTAGCAGCTTTCTTGGTGGCAGCCTTTTTGGCTGGGGCTTTCTTGGCGGCCTTAGGTTCGCTCTTGGCGGCGCGGGCTTTGCGGCTCACTCCAGCTTTAACGAGCGCCTTTTTACGGGCGATGTAAGCTTTGCGGCGGCTGCGTTTGATGATCTTGTTGAGTTGCTGGCCCATGTTGGTGGTCTAGTTGGTGGTTACGGGAAAAACGGCCCGGAGAGTGGCACCTTCCGCAGGCGAATCAAGGGCGGATTCTCAGCAGAGCTTGCGTGGAGCTACCTGAGGCTCTACACAGCGGCCCATGTTCACCGGCCTCGTCGAATCCACAGGCACCGTCCTCAGCCTCGAACCCCGTGGCGAAAGCGCTCGCCTGACCCTGAATGTCGGTCCCATGGCCGCAGAGCTTGCCCAGGGGGAAAGCGTGGCCGTCAATGGTTGCTGCCTCACCGTCACCGGCTTCGACCCGAGCGAGCAAACCGCCTGCTTTGACCTGCTCATGCAGACCCTGCGCGTCACCAGCCTGGGTGATCTGAAATCCGGCAGCCGCGTCAATTTGGAGCGCGCCATGGCCATGGGAGCACGCTTCGGCGGCCATCTCGTGCAGGGGCATGTGGATGCCACCGTGCGCGTGCTCGACTGGAGTCTTCACGGCCAGGACCATCGCTTGGAAGTCGAGTTCCCCGCCGTGCATCGCGGCCTCGTGATCCCGAAAGGC
>JBIKIA010000049.1:0-15198 GCA_044361885.1 Prosthecobacter sp.
CCGCCGACGAGTTCATCTCCCCCGAGAGGAATCGCCAGCTCCCGCCCTGATCATCACTCCGATACACCCCGCCCACATCCGTCCGCGAATACAGCCGCCCGCCCGAATGCGAGGCGAAGCCCGTGAGCCAACCACCCGCATCCAGATCGGTTTGTCGAAACACACCAAGCTGCGCGGTCCCGACCGTCGAGGCTGCGTGCGAGAGCAAGACAGGCATCGATGCCAGCAGGACGATGAGTTTTTTCATGCAATGCATCATAGAATCACGCGGTTTCATCCCGCACAAGTTAGCACCGCTTTGGGCCACCATGCTTACCGACAATTTTTCCCAAGGTTCATCAGAGGTCTTTTTGTGTAATGCTGAGCCCTGAATACGGATTAACTCCCTGATGACTGAATCGACCATCGAACTCTGCGCCACCTGTGGCGGGCCTTTGCAGGGCTCGCTGGCCGCAGGAGGACATTGCTCGCGCTGTCTTTTCAAGATCACTTTCAGCGAAGCGGATGCACCGCATGAGGATGAAGCGACTGCACCATGGACACGCATCTCCGGCTGTGAGCTGTATGAAGAACTCGGGCGTGGTGGCATGGGGGTGGTTTATCGGGCGAGACAAAAGGCGCTGGATCGCATCGTGGCAGTGAAGGTGCTGCTGCGGGCGCAATTCGCGGGTGGGGAAGAGCGTGAGCGGTTTCATCGCGAAGCGCAGGCTGCGGCACGGCTGAAGCATCCGGGCATCGTTGGCATCTATGAGGTGGGTGATGATGACGGAGTGCCGTGGTTCAGCATGGAATACATCGCGGGGAAGAGCCTGGAGCAGCTGGTGCGCGAGCATCCGATGGATGCTCACGAAGCGGCGCGGTGCGTGAAGCAAGTCGCCGAAGCCCTGCAACACGCGCATGAGAACGGTGTGCTGCATCGTGATCTGAAGCCCTCGAACATCTTGCTCGATGTCGATGGCAAGCCGCGCATCACGGACTTCGGCATCGCCCGCATCGGCACGACGGGCACCGCAGGTGCGGAACTCACGCGCACGGGACAGATGCTCGGCTCACCTGGCTATGCGGCTCCCGAGCAGGCACTCACAGGCAAGGCGGAGGTGCGCACGGATGTGTATGGCCTCGGAGCGTTGCTTTACCATCTGCTCACGGGTCGCCCACCCTTTCAGGGACCGACGCTGGATGCCATCCTCGTGCAGCTTCGTGAAAATGACCCGCTGTCTCCGCGCAAACTCAACCCCAGTGTGCCGCGTGATCTCGAAACGATCTGCCTCAAGTGCCTGCACAAGCGGACGGATGGCCGCTACGCCTCTGCGACGGCTGTGGCAGAGGATTTGGGCCACTTCCTCGACGGCAATGCCATCCTAGCCCGCCCCCTCGGCATGCTGGGCAAAGCCTGGCGCTGGACACGGCGTCACCCTGGCATCGCGGCGATGCTCACGATCATTCTGCTGCTCATCGCGGGCATCATCGGCGGCTCGCTGGCCTTTGCGCGGCATCAGGCGTGGATGGAGCATCGCACCTCTCTCATCTCGGAGGCCCGGTCTTTGAGGCAAACAAGACTCGCTGGCAGCCGGACGGAGGCATTGAGCAAACTGTGCAAAGCGTGGGCCATCGCGCCCTCCGCCGAGATCCGCGCGGAAGCCATCACCTGCCTGGCTTTGCCTGAAATTGGTGGCTTGAAGCTCGAAAGCATCGAGACGCCCAATCTCACACGCAGCGCTGATGGGAAGCGTGAGGCAGCTTTCGAACAAAACGCCCTCGTGGTCCGTGAAACAGCTTCACAGCGCGAAGTCGCCCGTTTGCCAAACGTGAAGCTTGGATCCCTCGTGAAGCTTGACGACCACGGTGCGCGCATCGCCATCGTCGAGCCTCAAAGCGGCACACTGCGGCTTGTCTCGCTCGCCGATCAACGCGTTCTCGCCACCTGCGAGCATTCGCTGCATCTGCACAGCCTCGACTGGGCGGGCGACCTCATCGCCACGGGTTGTGAGAACCGCTTTATCTACATTTGGGATGATCACGGCCAGCTCAAGCACCGCCTCAGCGGCCACGATGCTCCGAACATCCGCGTCGCCTTTCGTCCGCGCAGCCAGGAGCTCGCCAGCACCTCGTCCGATGCGCATGTGCGCCTCTGGCATGCCGCACGTGGCGTCGAGATCGTGCGCAGCGAGGTCGAGCATCGCCTGCACACCGCGCTTTGGTGGAGCGACGACGGCACGCGGCTCTTCGGAGCCGTCGCAAGCAATCAGGCCGAAGTCTTTACGATTCAGCCCTCGTCCTGCTTTGAATTGCTCACACCACCGCAGGAGGAGCCACACAGCGAAAACCTCGGCAGCGCCGATGTCAGCGGTGATGGGCGACTGGCGGCGGTGATCGATGAAGCATCCCTCCGTGTCTGGGACTTCCACACAGGCCGCCTCATCCATCAACAGCCCAAACCGCACGGCCAATGGCTCAGCGCCCTCTTTTCACCCGATGACAAGAAGCTGTGGACCTGCGGCTGGTCAGAGGAACTTTCCGAACGTGATCTTCAGGCTCTGCAAACTCCCCGAACCCTGCTTCCAGGCCAGGGCAGCTTGCTCCGTGATGTCACCGCCGACGGCAACCAACTCCTGCTCAGCAACAACGGCACTGGACTCTACCTCGTCGTGCCCGCCGACGGCTCAAAGCCGGTGCGCATCCAGCATCCGGGAACGCTTGCGAGCCTGATGGCACCCGATGGCCGCTGGCTCGTCACCTCCAGCTACCAAACTCCCGGTGCCAAAGTGTGGTCCCTGCCGAAGGGCAGGCTGCTTCACACGCTGTGCCAAAAAGAAACGGTCACACAGGCTGTCGCCTTGGGGCAGGAGCGTCTCGTTTTGAAGGTCAGCGGTTCAGGTCGCATCTTCCGAACGAAGGATTGGGTTCAGGAACGCACGCTGCCAACCAGCCTGCGCCTGAACTGCCTCGCCGCTTCACACGATGGAATGTGGCTCGCCACGCTCGACAACAACGAGGTCCGCATCCTCGAAACGAGCACCTTCACCGAAGTCACGCGTCTGGCCTTTCCCGCTCACATCCGCTGGCCCGGCGAATGCCACCTCGTCTTCGATGCCGATGCCTCTCATCTGCTCGTGCATACCGCTCTGGGCAGCGTGTGTCGCTGGGATCTGAATGCTTTGCGGCAAAGCCTCGGGAAGCTTGGGATGGACAGCCCATGATGGCGGCGGATGATGCGCCCGCCATTTCAGCATGACTTGGGAAACCATCAGCCTCCTCTTCTTCGCCGGCCTCAGTGCGGGCTTCATCGACGCCATCGCGGGTGGAGGCGGATTGATCTCGGTGCCTGCGCTGCTGTGGGCTGGATTGCCGCCTCAGATGGCGCTGGGCACGAACAAGATGCAGTCCACCTGGGGCACGCTGATGGCGGTGCGGAAGTATGCGAAGGCGGGGCTCATCTCGTGGCATCAGGTGCGGCTCACGGTGATGGTGACATTTGCGTTTGCGTGCCTCGGCACCTGGACGGTCACGCAGGTGAGCAATGAAGTGCTGAGAAAGATCGTGCCGTGGATGCTGTTCGGCATCGCCGTGTATGTGCTACTCAGTCCGAGTCTGGGAAAGACGTCCGCCAAGGCACGGCTGAGCTTGGTGGCCTTCGCCTGTCTGGCGGGCAGTGTGCTGGGCTTTTACGATGGCTTCTTTGGTCCGGGCACGGGCACCTTTTGGGCCATGGCCTGCATCTCACTGCTCGGACTGGAGCTGACGCGCGCGACGGCCTTTACGAAGGTGGTGAATCTGACGAGCAATCTCGCGTCACTGCTCGTGTTCGTGATCTCCGACCGTGTGCATTACCCAATCGCAGCGGCCATGATCGCGGGGCAGCTCATTGGTGGAAGACTCGGCGCAGGCATGGCGATCAAACATGGTGCGCCATTCATTCGCATCATCTTCATCGCGGTCGTGTTCGCGATGGTGATCAAGCTCCTGTGGGATCAGTTTGGCGCAGCTTGAAGAGGAGCTTCATTACGATCCACGCGGCGAGACCTCCGCCCGTCACATCCGCCAACCAGTCCCAGGGATCATTGCCGCTGCGGCCGGGCGTGAAGGTCTGATGAAACTCATCCAGTGCGCCAATGACGGCCGTGAAGGGGAGACTGCGGAGAGCTAGCGTGCGCCAGGCGGGCACTAGGCAGGCCTTGCCAAAAAGCGCGAGCAGCAGGCAGGAGGCACCGCCGCAGAAGTAGAGGCAGTGGAGGAGCTTGTCCTTCAGCGGAAACGTCGGCCCGCTAGGCAGGGATGGATTCGCCGAGAGCGTCCACAGCACAGCCGCCCACACGAAGACGCCGAACCACCACAACAGGCTTTTCCGAGCCAACTGAGAACCAAGAACCACGAACCGAGAACCTCCCCCGTTCATCCGTCCTTCATTTCCTGTTCCATGCGTTCGCTGAGCCACTGCTTGATCATGCTCTGATAGTTCAGGTAGCGACGGCGGGCGATGCGCTTGATGCGGCTTAGCATTCGCGGATCGAAGCGCAGCGTGATGGTGGTGGACTCGCGGACGTCGTTCTTGTGGATGGACATCTGCATGAGGCGCGCATCGACCTGATGCGAGGCCCAGAAGCGGATCTCATCATCTTCAGATTCAAAGGCGGGCACGTCCTTCCACGCACGGACGAGTGGCAGGTCGCCCTCCAGAAAGGTGGGTCGGCTGGTGAGTGTCGTATCGCCTTTGCGTCGAGGTTCCATAGAGGTGCGTTGGGTTAAATGTCCTCGGCCTTCTTACGCTCGAAGAAGTCGTGTTCGGTGTTCGTCATGTCGCGGGAGAAGATGACTCGGTAGCGTTTGCCATCCGTCCAGAAGACGCTGAAGACGGCGCGGCCTCCGAGCGACTTCCCGAGGTTGTAGTAGCGGGCCTCGGTGCCGTCGGCGTTGTCATCGGGCAGGAGCTTGAGCGAAAAGGGATCCTCAAACGACTCCTCAATATCCTTGGGAGGTAGTTTGGTCAGTTCAAAGGATACGCCGAGCCAGTCAAAGTCCATATTGTGTTTGGTTGATCCTCAACGTGCTGAAAGGTTTGTCTCTCGCTATTTCCGGTATTGGATGAGTTCTATCTCGTAGCCCTCTGGGGCGTCGATGAAGGCAAAGACACCGCTGGAGCTCTCTGTGGGGCCGTCTGAGAGCGGGTAGCCGTGAGCGGCGGCATGGAGGGCAAACTTCTCCAAATCATCCACCTCAAAAGCGAGATGGGTCACATCCGGCCCGAGGGTCACGGGGCCGCTGGCGGGGAAGGAGCAGATCTCGATGAGCTCCTCGCTGTTCGGTGTCTTGAAGAAGACGAGCTCGGAGCCGCGTGGGGACTTGTGGCGCTTCACCTCTTCGAGCCCGAGCACCTCTTTGTAGAAGGCGGTCGTTTTGGCGAGGTCGTTCACGCGGTAGCGGGTGTGGAGGAGTTTAGTGACCATGGAGTGTGTGAGAAAAGAACACTCCGAGTGTCGGCGCGGCGTGGGGGGATGGCAACACAGTCATTTGCGCCACGGTAAGATCGCCGGTAAAGGCGCGGTCCATGTCCGCCCGCCGCCCAGCCGTCATCTTTATCTTCATCACCCTAGTGCTCGATATCCTGGGTATCGGCCTGATCGTGCCCGTGCTGCCAAAGCTCGTCCAGCATTACCAGGGCGGCGATGTGGCCGCTGGCTCCTTCAGCTACGGGATGCTCGCCGCGCTGTATGCGCTGATGCAGTTCCTCTGCGCGCCGCTGATCGGCAGCCTCTCGGACCGCTATGGCCGCCGCCCCGTGATCCTCATTTCGTTGCTCGGCTCGGCCATCGACTACTTCCTCATCGCCTTCGCGCCAAACCTCGTCTGGTTTGCCATCGGGCGCATCATCGCTGGCATCACGGCAGCGAACTACGCCGCAGCCTCCGCCTACATCGCCGATGTCTCCCCGCCGGAGAAACGCGCGGCGAACTTCGGTCTCATCGGCGCGGCCTTCGGCATCGGCTTCATCATCGGGCCCATCCTCGGCGGCCTCCTGGCAAAGTGGGGCGTGAAGGTGCCCTTCTTCGTCGCCGGTGGACTCACGCTGGTGAACTGGGCCTACGGCTGGTTCGTGCTGCCGGAGTCCCTCGCACCGGAGAATCGCCGTGCCTTTAGTTGGGCGCGCAGCAACCCCGTCGGCGCGCTCATCGCCCTGCGTCGCTTTCCCGCGCTGCTCGGGCTGGTCGCCTGCTACTTCATCGCCTTGCTGGCGCATCAGGTCTATCCGAGCATCTGGGTGCTCTACACCACCTACCGCTATAGCTGGACGGAGCTGCAAACCGGTCTCTCACTCGCGGCGGTCGGCTTCATGGCGGGCATGGTGCAGGGTGGGCTGACGAAGCGTGTCGTCGGCGCGCTCGGCGAGCGGAAGACGGTGCAGTATGGCTTCACGCTGGCCATCTTTCTCTATGCCGCCTACGGCTTCGCCACGCAGCCCTGGATGATCTTCTTCTGCATCTTCTTCGGCAGCCTCGTCGGGCTGGTGACCCCTGCCGTTCAGTCCCTCATGACCCAAAGCGTGCCCGCCAATGAGCAGGGCGAGTTGCAAGGAGCGCTCAGCAGCCTCTCCAGTGTGGCCGGTGTCGCCGGGCCAGTGGCCTGCACGCAGCTCTTCGGCTACTTCATCGGTGAAAAGGCCCCCATGCTGCTGCCGGGGGCACCCTTCTTCTGGAGTTCCGTCCTGATGTTGGTCGCTCTGGCCATCGCCATCCCGGCGCTGAAGCGGATCAAGCCGCTGGTTTGACCTGCCACTGCCGAGGTGGAGGGGTGGCCCTGCCGGAGGCGCCTCACTCCACGTTCTGGATCTGCTCCCGGATCTTCTCCAGCTCCGTTTTGGCAGCGACGACGTGGTGGGCGATGGCGGCGTGGTTGCACTTGGAGCCCATGGTGTTGAACTCACGGAAGAACTCCTGGATGAGGAAGTCGAGGCTGCGGCCCACGGGCTCCTCGCTGGCGAGGTAGGTGCGGAACTGCTTCAGGTGACTGGCGGCGCGGGAGAGCTCCTCCGAGATGTCCGTGCGGTCGGCGAAGAGGGCGATCTCCTTGATGATGCGTTCGTCATCGAGCGGCAGGGGCAGGCCGGCTTTCTCCAGCCGCTGGCGCAGCACCTCGCGCTGATGCTCGGGCACGGTGGGGGCGAGTTCGGCGATCTTGCCCGCGAGTGACTCGATGGTCATTAAGCGCGCCTCCATCTCCTCGCGCAGATGATTGCCCTCGGTGCTGCGCATCTCGATGAACTGCTTCAACGCGGCGCTCAGGGCGGATTGCAGCACGGGCCAAACTTCCTCAGGCTCCGTCTCGCGGGTCTCGCTGACGAGCACGCCGGGTAGGCGCACGAGTTCACTCAAAGAAAAGTCCTGGGGCACCTTCAGCCGCACGGCCATGGCGCGCAGGTCATGGAGATACTTCGCGGCGACGGTTTCATCGAGCCTCGGCATGGCGTCCTCCGCGATGGGGCGGTCGCCTTTGACGGAGACACTGACGCGGCCACGGGAGCAGGCGGCGGAGACCAGATTGCGGATCTGCGTCTCCAGGTCATTGAGGTCGCGCGGGAGGTTGATGGAGACCTCCAACTGCTTGCGGTTCACGCTGCTGCACTCGACCACCCAGGTGGTGCTGGTGCTCTCCTGCCGTGCTTCGCCACGGCCAAATCCGGTCATACTTTTCATGGGGGGCGACAGAAGCCGCGTCCGCCATCTGAGGCAAGGTATGCTTTCCCCCAAAATGAAGGGCGCACAGGACTCTCGTCCTATGCGCCCGACTGGTGTCAACAAACCAGAGATCGAACCGATGATCTCAGGAAATTAGAAGCGGATGCAGATGTCGAAGGTGATGCGGTCATCGAAGAGGCCGTAAGGCTTGATGACTGCCTTTTCATAGGCGAGACCGACATCCAGGTTATCCAGAAGGCGTGAGCGGAAACCGACGCCGAGCGCACCCTGGGTGCGGCCATTGGCATTGCTAGCGCCGAAGTTCATGACGTCATAACCTTCGGTGTTGAGGCCGATGTTTTCGGCATCGCCCAGCACGCTGAAGGCATTGAAGCTGATGAAGGGAATGAAATAGCGGCAGGTGTAGTAGTCAGCCATGAGGCTGTAGTGAGCCACGGTGCTCTGCTCATTCTGGTTCACCGGGATGCGGACGCCCACATTGCCGGAAAGGTGGAAGTCACCGAAGCCCTTTTGGAAGGAGACGAAGGGATTGAACTCGCCACCCCCACGACCCTGGAAGATGTCACGATCACCAGTGGGGACGTGGAAGGTCAGACCAGGAGTCAGAATGAAGGCGGACGCCTCATCATCAATGACAGCATATTTGAAGCCGAGAGCCAGATCCATCCAGCCTTCAGGATTGCCGAGGGCGTTGTTGTTCACGTTCAAGTAACCATCCTGGTTGGCGATGAAGGCGAGACGGTCCGTGAGAGCGTAGCGGATCTGCATCGCATAGAGCTGGGCATTGCCACCACCGAGGAACTCATCGTCGATGTTATGGTAGGCGAAGATCGGGCGGATCTCGGAGCGGATGACCGCGTCTTCAAAGAAGATCGGGTTCGTCACCGGAGCGATCGTGTGATCTTTCCAACTGATGGATTCAGGCGGAGCTACAGGAGCCTTCGCGGAGGCAGTCGGAGTGCCAGCGTTGACATTGGTGATGAGAGACACGGCTGCAACAGCGCCAAGGCTGAGCAACCACCGGGAGTGGGAGTGGGATGGGTGGTCCATGGGGATACAAAAGCAGCAAACCGCCTTTCGTGATCCACGTCCCTTGTCAGAGACTGCTCTCATTCTGCGCCTCCTGATGCCGGGAAGAATGAGTTGGACAATCCACGCAGTATTCCGCCAAGATTCCGCCCATGAAAGCCACCTATGCTCTGATCTCTCTGTTCATCTCGTTTCTGCTCACCCAATGCACGACTTATGAATATGGCAGCTTTGCTCCACCGCCTGCGGGAGATGCGGCGTCCGCGCGTTCATCGGTCGCCGCTCCCGTTCCGCCAGCTCAATCCCGGACTCGCGAAGTCGCTCTCGATGCACGTCCCGGCCTGGGAACCCAGCTAGGGCGCGAGATCCAGCAGGACACGACGAACACCCATTTCTATCGCCGTCAACAAAGCGTGCCCGATGCCACAGCGAGCTTCCATTACAACGATGAGGAAGGCGCGAAGCTCATGGCGAAGCTGAGTGGAGCACGCTTCTCGCATGGTGGCAGCTTCGACCTCGTGCCTGGGAAGCTGCGTGTCCGGGTGGAAACGTGGGGCAGCTATCTCTGCACTTCCTTCAGGCACTATCGGACGGATGGCAGGTATGTCGTCATCGGTCAGCCGGGGGCGAACTACCAGTTGATCCTGACAAACCTCACCCGCCATCGCCTGGAAGTTGTGACCTCGGTGGATGGTCTCGACGTGCTCTCTGGCCGCCCAGCCTCAACAAGCAGGCGAGGCTATGTCATCGCGGAGAAATCGAGCATCTCCATTCCTGGCATGAGAGTCGGCGGCGTGCTGCGAGCGTTCCAGTTCAGCAGCGTGGCCGATTCACGAGCCGCGACCGCGTTTGGAGCCAAAGGCGCACGCAATGTCGGCGTGATCGGCGTGGCGCTTTATGAAGAAGACGAACTGGCTCGCCGCCGGGTGCGCATTGAGGAAAACTACCTTCGTGAAGGTGCGCGGCCTTTCGGGAACTGAGTTTGACGGGCCATGGCTCCTGCGGAGAATCGCGCCCCATGAAACTCTCCACCTGGAACGTCAACGGCATCCGCGCCTCCCTGAACAAAGGCCTGCGCGAGTACCTACTCGGCTGCGATGCGGATGTCATCTGCCTCCAGGAAACGAAGGCCATGCAAGAGCAGGTGGACCTGTCCTTCTTCACCGGCTACGACGCAGTCTGGAACAGCGCGGTGAAGAAAGGCTACTCCGGCACCTGCATCCTGAGCCGCGTGCCATGGCTGAGTCACGAGATCGGCATGGGCCACGATGACCATGACAGCGAAGGGCGGGTGATCACCACCGAGTTCCCCGACTTCTATGTGGTCACGGTCTATACCCCGAACTCACAGATGGCCCTGGCCCGGCTGTCCTACCGCCTGCAATGGGACGAGGTCTTCCGCCTCTTCATCAAGAACCTGGAGAGAAAGAAGCCCGTGCTTGTTTGCGGTGATTTGAATGTCGCGCATCAGGAGATCGACCTCGCGAATCCGAAGAGCAACCGCATGAACCCCGGCTTCAGTGATGCCGAGCGTGCCAGCTTCACCGAGCACCTCGACGCTGGCTTCCTCGATGTCTTCCGCGAGTTCGATCAAGGCCCCGGCCGCTACACCTGGTGGACCCAGCGAACGCCCGATGCCCGGGCAAAGAACATCGGCTGGCGTCTCGACTACTGGCTCGCCTCCAGCGCCCTGAAGCCCGCCCTGAAAAGCTGCACCATCCGCGATGACGTGCATGGCTCCGATCACTGCCCGGTGGAGATGGTGATTGTTTAAAAATTCCCCGCCAGATCCAGCTCGGGCTCGATGGGTTTTCCATCGAGGAGGTGCTCGACAAGTTGACGGGCGACCCATGGAGCACGCAGCACACCTTTGGAGCCGAGGCCGTTCATGAAGGCGATGCCGGGACGTGCAGGATGTGTGCCGATGAGTGCCTCACGCCGGGCGATGATGGGGCGCACGCCGGTTTGGGAGCCGGTGATGGCGTGGTGTGTCTTTAGCAAGCCGCGCAGGCGAGTTTCGAGGGCAGCGATGGTTTCCGGCGCGGGTGTGTGCGGCTGGTCGAAGTTCAGCTCGTAGGTCGGGCCGACGCGCAGGGTGCCATCGCCACGCGGCAGGAGCCAGCAGCCGTTGTTCACCACGCGGGTCTCGCCGCCGGTGTCGGCGCTGACTTGAAGGACGGTGCCGCGTGCAGACTGAAAGGGCACCCAGTCAAACCAAGGATGCCGCGCTGCTTCCCAGCCGATGCAGAAGACGGCGTGGGTGAAGTCTTTGCCAATGCGTGAAGCCACTTCATCGGGACTCAACTCCCCGCGCTGCCAGGAGCCGAGGCTCTCAAAGTAGCGCTGACTGGCTGACAAAAACGCTGCGGTGTCCAGCCAGCCGCTGTGCTGCTGCACGAAGCCGCCGTGGGGATTGGCAAAGATGGCTTCATTCACCAGCGGGCCGGGCTCGGGAGTTTTGAGGTAAGGCTGCACTTCTGGCTGATCACGGCGCTTCTGCCACTGCGCGACGGCTTTCTCGCTGGCGAGCAACTGCACGATGGGCACCTCATGGTAGAAGCGGGCGTCGAGCTTGGATTCGAGGTGGCGATAGAAGGCGAGTGCTTCGGGATAAAGCTCGCCAAAACGCCAGCTCAGGCTCAGGCGCATGCCGGTAATCGGCGTGATGAGACCAGCGGCGACTTTGGACGAGGTGAGCGGCTCATCGCGGTCCACGATCAGGAAGGGCAGGCCGCGCTCGTGCAGTCGCCAAGCGAGCGTGGTGCCCGCGAGGCCGCCACCGATGATGAGGATGCGTGGGGTCATGGAAGGGTGACCGGACCTTCCTGGATCTCGCCGGGCTTGCCTTGCAGATGCTTGTCGAAGAAGACCCGCATCTTGTTGAGCAGATCCGCGGAGAAGAAGACGTGCGGCGCGTCTTTGCCCGTGAGCAGCGTGCTGGAGACGCCGACCTTTTCCAGCGCGGTATCGAACTCCTCGGCCTGCGCATAGGGCACAAGCTTGTCGGCGGTGCCGTGGATGTGCAGGAACGGCGGATCGTCTTTGCTGACATAGGTGATCGGGGAGGCGGCTTTGGCTGCATCGAGATGCTGACTCATCGGGCCGCCGAAGAGTTTCGTGATGGCGGTGCCGGGCTTCTCGGAGTCGATGATGCTGCCTTTGCCAGGAAAGGTGATGAAGTTCGCCGGGCCGCAAAAGTTCGCCACGCAGGCGATCTTTGGCAGCTCGCCAGCGGTGCCCACGCTACCATCGAGCTCCTTCACATCCCCGCTGGTGCCGAGCAGGCTGACGAGATGCCCACCCGCCGAAATGCCGGTGAGGCCGATCTTGTCAGCGTCGATGCCGTGGTCCTTCGCGTGTGCTTTCAGCCAGCGAAGGGCGGCTTTGACATCGTGGATTTGGGCAGGCCATTTCTGCTCCTGGGTGAATCGGTAGCCGATGGAAGCTCCGGCATAGCCGCCGCTTTTGATGAGTTCAAAGAGCAGGCCGATATCGCTTTTGTCCCCACCTTCCCAGCCGCCGCCGTGGATATAGACGATGAGTGGCAGCGGCTTTTCCGTCGGTTTCTCGGGCAGATAGAGATCGAGCTTCTGGCGCGGGTTGCCCTGCCCGGCGTAGTCGAGATCACGCAGGGCGATGAAGCCGGGAGGCGGTGGTGTTTGAGCGCAGGCGCTGAGCGTGAGACAGCCGAGGGCGAGGAAAGGAAAGAGGTGGCGCATGGGATGAATGTGCCTGATTGAAAACGGAGAACGGTGAACTGAGAACCGAAAACTTCCCCCGCCCATGAAATACCTCTGCTGCCTGCTGCTCGCCTTTAGCCTTCACGCCGCTGATCTGCCCATCACCGTCGCGCTCAATGGCGCGGATGGAGACTACACGGTGGAGCGCTGGAAGCTGGATTGGCCGGGCTGTGAGTTTGAAGACGGTATCAAAGAAGGTCATGTGCAGGTGAAGGTGCGCGAAGACGGCCAGAAGTGGCTGCGCGTGAACTATGCGGTCGGCGGCATCGGCCCGGAAAAGGGCGGGGCTGGCTGGCGCTGGCCCATCGGCAAACACAAGGCGGCGGAGCTGCGTTACACGCTGCGGTTCAACCAGGATTTCGACTTCGTGAAAGGGGGCAAGCTGCCGGGACTCTGCGGCGGACCCGAGAACGTGAGCGGCGGCCGCCCAGCCGATGGCGCGAATGGTTTCTCCGCTCGGCTGATGTGGCGGCGCGATGGTCGGGGCGAGGCTTATGTGTATCACAAGAACCAGCCCGAGAAGTATGGAGAGAGCTTTCCTTTCCCGGAAGACTTCCGCTTTCCGCCGGGCAAGCCCGTGCAGGTGCGGATCGCGGTGGTGATGAACACGGGCGGCCAGCGAGATGGCACGCTGCGGGTGTGGACCACGCTTGCGGGTCAGGGCGAGCGGCTCGTGGTGGAGCGCACGGACATGGAGTGGCGCAGCGCGGAGACTTTTAATGTGGACAGCCTCTACTTCGAGACCTTTCACGGCGGCAATGACAGCTCCTGGGCACCCACGCGGCCCTGCTATGCGGAGTTCAGCGGTTTTGAGGTTGTTAAGGCGAAGTGATCTTCACGGCCACGAGCTTCTCGGCATCGCGGGCGTAGAAGATGCCATTCGCAAACGCGGTGTGGCAGCGATGTCCGGCGCGGGTGATCTGGATGGCGGCGAGCTTTTCAAACTTGGCCGGGCTGGCGCGCACGAGCCAGAGTTCGCCCATCTCGGTGAAGACGAGCAGCTTGTCGCCGACGGCAATCAAAGTGCCGCCGCGCAGGCCTTCGGGATCTTCCCAGGCGACTTTGCCGGTGGAGATGTCGAGGCAGCGGAGGTGCATCCCGCTCTCCTGTCGGCCATGAAATCCGTAGATGTGTCCGCCGACCTTCACGGGCGTGGCGTAGTGGCAGTCGAGCGCGTCTTCCTGGTGCCAGATCTCGGCAAAACTGCTCTCCATGACACCGAGCAGATGCGCGCCGACATCGTAACCGGCGGTGATGAGCCAGCGTGATTCACCGCAGTCGATGGGTGTGGCGGCATTCACCGAGGCATCGATCTCCGCGCGGAGTTTGCGGGAGGTGATGACCTTGCCATCGGCGGCGTTGACGAGCCAGAGCTGGTTGCGCATCCAGGCGAGCAGACGTTTGTCGTCGATCATCACCGGAGAGGCATAACCGGCCTCGTCTTCCACACTGGTCCAGGCGACTTTGCCCGTGGCGGTTTCGAGAGCCACGAGCCCGGCGGGCTTGCCATCCAAAGTGCCCCCGGCGGCGATGATGACCCGATCTCCAACCACGATGGGTGATGGCGCGCGGCCAAAGTAACCCTGCCGTGAGGTCAGTGCGGATGCGGTGTCGTAGTTCCAGAGTTCCTTGCCCGTGGCGAAGTCGAGCGCCGTCACGCGACCTTCGGGTCCGAAGGTGAAGACACGTCCGCCAGCCACGGCAGGCACGGCGCGGGGGCCGTTATCGAAACCAAAGCTGTCCACATAATCGCTGATGTAGGTGCTGCGCCAGATCGGTTTCCCCGTCTTGGCATCCAGCGCCTCGGTGGTCATGTCACTGCCTTCGCGATGGAAGAGAATGACTTTGCCATCGGCCACCACTGGACCTGCGAAGCCGGAGCCTGCGGACTTTTCCCAGAGCGGCTTGAGATCGCCATCCAGAGAGTCGGGCAAGGCAGACTCGCTTTTGTCAGCGATGCCGCTGCGCTGAGGGCCGAGGAACTGGGGCCAGTCTGCCGCGAGGGCCAAAGTGGGGAGAAAAAGGAGGAAAGCGGACAATGGACGCATAGCCGCACCCTAAACGTGAGAGCAAAGAAGGTGAATTTCGATTTTCGAGTTTGTCGTAGGGCCGTAAACTTGCTGTTTTAAGTCTTTCTCACTCATGACCGCCTTATTTTCACCCCGACTCCGCCACTGGCTGCGCTTGGTGATCATCGCGCTCGGGCTGGCCGGAGTGCTTTGGCTGGTGCTGACGCGCGCGCTGCCGGGGCTGAACACGGCTCCGGAAAAGCTCACGAGGCTGGAGGCTGCGCATCTGAAGCTGACCGCGCAGACGCAGCTCGATCTCCAGCCGGACTTTACGCGAAGCATCTCCGAGCCGCTGAAACGCATGATGCCGCACCGGACGGATGGTTTGGCGCAGCCGCTCTGGCCCTGGGTGGCCTCATGGATGCATGATCCGCAGGATGTGGCGGCGACGATGAAAGGCACGGGCATCTTCCGAATCGGGCTGGCACTTGGGTTCCTCCTGATGCTGGGGTTCATCTGCGCGCGCTCCTTTGCCCTGCCAGCGGCGCTGTGGGTGCTGCTGATGGCGGGGCTGCATGGCTTCCTTCCCGTGCTGACTTACTTCACGGGTGAAACGCTGCATCACATGGGGCTGCTGGTGATGTGGCTGGCCTGTGTGTATGCGCTGCAAAGGAATTCGCTCTGGGTCTATGGTCTCATCGGGATTTCGGCGGCACTGACCTGGCTGGC
>JBIKIA010000056.1:0-14229 GCA_044361885.1 Prosthecobacter sp.
GGTGGTCTTCCTGGTGGTGAGTTCCCTGCGTGCGGTCTGGGGCTGGGCGTCGGCGCATTTTGCCCGGATGCCGGGGACGAGCCTGTGGGTTTGGCGGAATCACTGGCTGGGGCTGCTGATGCTGAGCTGCACTTTCTTTTTCATCGTCGGACCCCGGCTGGTGGAGTCGCACGAGATCTTTGGCCAGGCCTTTTTCAGCTACACGGACCAGGTGCGCTGGTTGGACAGTGCGGATGAAGCGCGGCAATGGATCGAAACCCATCCCGATGCGGCCAGCCTGCTGCGGGAGCCCGCGCTCGAACGACCTTCGGCGACGAATGCGCTGAGTGGCCGCAGCAATGCGGAGTTGCTGGCAAGGCTGGGCCTTGGAGCGGAGATCGTGGCGGAGGAACTCGGCTCAGCTCTTGCCCAGTTCGTCGCCATGCTCGGCGTGCTCATCGCGCTGACTTGGATCACCTGGACACGCACGCCAAAGGCAAGCCATGCCGGCGAACGCCTGCATCCCGAGACAGCCACGACGGCGCTCTTTGTGACCGTCGCCATCGGTGCCTGCGCTTTGATCGCCTGTTGGGATGCGACCGTGCTGTCGGTCAGCCATCTGCACGGGTTGGTGATGCTGCTGGCGCTGAGCCTCGTCTGGGCGGCCACCAGTCTGCTGCGCCGGGCCAAACGACGTCGTGTGAGCCGTTGGGTCATCCTCAGCTACTACGTGGCGATGTGGGCGATGGTCGGATGGTCGCTTTTGACGGGTCGGGCAACGCCTTGACTCTCCCTCCAGATGGATGAACACCTCCGCCCGCCAAATGGCCGCCCCCAAGCCCCACTTCATCCTCTGCTTCGACTTCGATGGCACCCTGGTCAATCCAGAGGGCGATCCCGTCTTTCATCCTGCCCTCGGGCAGATGATCCAGCAGCTCCGCACCCAGGGTGCCGCCTGGGTCATCAATACCGGCCGCAGCCTCCAGCAGACGATCCAGGGACTGGCCCAGCACGGCATCTTCATGCAGCCGGACTACATCATCGCCAAGGAGTGCGACATCTACCGGCCCGGCCTTTTCAGCAAATGGACCGACTTCGGCAACTGGAACCGTCAGGCCCGGAAGTCGCATGACCGCTTCGTGAAAGATCATGAACCCTCGCTGACGGCGATCAGGCAACTCGTCGAAAGACAGACGAAGGCGGAGTATTTGGTCGGCGACTATGGCGAACTCGGCATCGTCGCCACCACGGAGGAGGAGCTCGATTTCATCTGTGCCTTCATCGACACGCACGCACGCCAGTTCCCGGACATCGGCTACCAGCGCAATGGCATCTACCTGCGCTTTTCCCACAGTGGTTATAGCAAAGGCACCGCTCTGAGTGAACTCGCCCGCTTGCTCGACATGGACGCCAGCCGCTGCTTCGCCGCCGGGGACAATCACAACGACCTTTCCATGCTCGACCCACGCCACGCGCACATGATCGCCACGCCCAGCAATGGACTCCCGCCCATCAAAGCCCACGTCATGAGCCATGGCGGCTTCGTGGCGAGCCGTCCCGCGAGCGAAGGCATGATCGAGGCGCTGGGGCACTACTTCGGCGGCGGGCGGCAGGTTTGAGGCAACGGCGGGTGGGCCGATCTTGCGCTGCACACATCCTGCCTTGCCTTCATTCTCAATTAGGCTACCAGCTTGTCTCAATATGGATCCCCGAATCAAAGAGCGGCTCGAAGCGCACCTTTCCTCCTCCGGCCTCCGCCGCACCAGGCAGCGTGACGTCATCGTGGAGGCCGCCTTTGCCACGGACGACCACTTCAACGCTGACGAGCTGTTGGAAAAAACCCGCAAGCTCGACCGAACCATCTCTCGCGCCACGATTTATCGAACGCTCCAGCTTCTGGTCGAATGCGACCTGCTGCGTGAGGTCGATCTAGGGCGCGACCAGACCTTCTACGATCCCAACTTCCTCGACAAGCCGCAGCACAACCACCTCATCTGCCTCGACTGTGACCGCGTCGTCGAGTTTGAAGACGAAAACGCCGCGCTGTTGCACGACTGCATCACACGTCGTCTCGGCTTCCAGCCGCAGATGAAATCCATGCGCATCGAGGCCAAGTGCGACGAACTGGCCCGCACGGGCAAATGCCACTTCAAATCCGCCCGTGAGGCTGCGCTGGCCTGATAGGGTTCTCCACCACCAACAAACTCCTTGCGCTTCCAAGGGTCGCGCCTATTCTCCGCGCCCTTTTTCCAAACCTCTTTCCAACTCAGATTATGTCGCAACATCGCAGTCTCAAAACATCCGGCGGTTCCGTGGGCACCAAGCGCAGCGTCCTCAAACGCGGCGAACGCATCAAGCTCATGAAAGCCCGTGGTCAGTGGAAGGAAGGTCGTCTTCCGACCAGCCTGCCGAAAACCAAGTCCGAGTAGTAAACCCCCTTTGCGCCCGGTGGGACGTTCCGCCGGGCATTTATTTTGCGCCTTAATCGCTTCCTCAGCCAGTGCGGCCTAGGTTCACGCCGTGGCTGTGAGCAGATCATTTTAGAAGGTCGCGTCACGATCAACGGCAAGACCGTGACCGAACTGGGGACCGTCGTGGCTCCCGAAGACTCGATCAATGTCGATGGCAAGCCCACCCGATCCGAGACACCCATCGTCATCGCTCTGAACAAGCCAAGGGGCTATATTTGCAGCCGTGCCGACGAGCGGGATCGCATGACGATCTATGCTTTGCTGCCCAAACAGCTCCAAACCCTGCATCACGTCGGTCGTTTGGATAAAGAGAGCGAAGGTCTGCTGCTGATGACCAATCGCGGCGATCTCTCCCACCATCTGATCCATCCGAGCAAAGGTGCCGAGAAGGAATACGAGGTCATCGTCGATAAGCCGCTGGATCAGGCCACCATGGCCAAACTCGTCCACGGCATGCTCACGGAAGAAGGTCATGCCAAGGCCGAACGCGCCTGGATGATCACCGACTATCGCTGCCACATGGTGCTCAAGCAGGGTCTCAAGCGCCAGATCCGCCTCATGTTTTACCAGCTCGGCTTCGAGGTCGAGCGACTCGTGCGCACGCGCATCGGCTGGTTGGAAGTCAAAGGCCTGCCCAAAGGTGCCTGGAAGCAGCTCACGGAGGCTGAAGTGCAGCGCTTCTTCACCGAAGCTGGCACCACGGGCCGCACAAAGCCAGCGGTCGATCCTGATAAAAAGCCGCGCAAACCCCGCGCTGACGCCGATGAGGAATCCGAAGAGAAGCCGCGTCGTCGTCCGCCCATCCGCCGCCCTTCCAAAGGCACCGGCACCAAGCCCACAGGCCGCGCCCGCTACGCGCTTCCTCGCCCCGAGCCCACCGAAGCTCCCGAATCCCGTCCACGTCCGCCACGCCGCTCCGGTCCGCCGAATAGATCTGCACCAACACGCCGTGATTATGGTGGGGAACGTGAGGAATCCTCCGAGCGTTCCAGCCCACCTCGTCGCTCGGGTCCACCGGATCGTTCCGGCCCGAAGCGCCGCGGCTACGGCGGAGATCGTGAAGAATCCTCCGAGCGTTCCAGCCCAGCACGCCGCTCTGGCCCGCCGGATCGTTCCGCTCCGAAGCGCCGTGGCTACGGTGGTGACCGTGAAGAATCCCCTCAACGCTCTGGACCGCCACGTCGCCCGAGATCAGATGACCGTTCGGATTCCTCCGAGCACTCGAGTCCGCCGCGCCGCTCAGGCTTTGGCGACCGCTCCGGGCCGAGAGATCGCTCTTCCGGCCCCTCGGATCGCACAGGCCCACCGCGTCGTTCAGGTTCTCCCGGACGTTCCGGACCGCCAAGTCGCGGCGGCACGAAAAAATCCGGTGGCCGGAGTCCTCGCAAGCCTCGCTGAAGAACTACGGTATGAATGGTTGACCCAGGCCATCGGGGTCTGCTTTTTTGGATGGTTCCTCTACCTGCAATACATGGGTCAGTTTATTCTGATTGGCTTCGCGTCGATTGGTGTCGCTGGTCACTTGCTTTATGAACTGGTCACTGGTGATTCGGATCGCCCTATGTGAGAACATGAAGGCCTTGCTCTTGCCAAATTCAAAGACCGGCTGAAGCCGGAACTACGAACGAAGAAAGCGCGATCTCTGCATAGGAGATCGCGCCTTGAGGAAGGTGGAGACACGAGCTGAAAAGCTCGTGCGACGTTTACAGACCGGCTTCGATGAGCTTCTCGAGCTTGACGATGTCTTTGCCGAAGTTGCGGATGCCTTCGGCGGTCTTTTCGGTGGCCATGGCGTCTTCGTTGAAGAGCCAGCGGAAGGTTTTCTCGTCGCTGCCGATGCGCTCGATCTTGAGGGACTGGGCGGCGGTGGCGTCGAGCTTCTTGACGAGGGATTCTTTGGAAGCCTGAAGCTCGCCGAGGAGGCCGGGGGAGATGGTGAGGAGGTCGCAGCCGGCGAGTTCGGTGATTTCACCTTTGTTGCGGAAGCTGGCACCCATGACTTCGGTCTTGTAGCCGAAGTGCTTGTAGTAGTTGTAGATCTGGGTCACGGACTGCACGCCGGGGTCTTCGGTGGCGGTGTAGTCTTTGCCAGTGCTCTTCTTGTGCCAGTCGAGGATGCGACCGACGAAGGGGGAGATCAGCTTGATGCCGCCCTCGGCGCAGGCGACGGCTTGGGCGAGGCTGAAGAGGAGGGTCAGATTGCAGTTGATGCCTTCTTTCTGGAGGATCTCGGCGGCTTTGATGCCTTCCCAGGTGGAGGCGATCTTGATGAGAACGCGCTCGCGGCCGATGCCGGCGGCTTCATACATGCTGATGAGCTGGCGGGCTTTGTCGAGATTGCCCTGGGTGTCGAAGGAGAGGCGGGCGTCCACCTCGGTGGAGACGCGGCCGGGGACGATCTTGAGGATTTCGAGACCGAAGAGGATGAGGATGCGGTCCATGACGGCCTCGACCTTGGCTCCGCCAGTGAGGGAGCTACCCTTGTGCTCGGTGATGGCCTGATCGACCAAAGATTTGTACTCCGCCTTCTGGGAGGCCTGGAGGATGAGGGACGGATTGGTGGTGGCGTCCTGGGGTTTGTAGGCCTTCATGGCCTCGAAGTCGCCGGTGTCTGCGACGACGACGGTGTGCTGCTTGAGCTGATCGAGTTGATTCATGTTTGTGTTTTGGGGGCGCGAGAATACGGGCAAGCGCCGGGGATGCAAGCGGCGGTCTGGCGAGGTGGCCCTGGTTTGGATGAGGGTTTCCCATGGGTGGCAGGAGCGGGATTCATGGAGATGACAGCTTTGTGGGTGACGTTT
Source organism: Prosthecobacter sp. (assembly GCA_044361885.1). Taxonomy (GTDB): domain Bacteria; phylum Verrucomicrobiota; class Verrucomicrobiia; order Verrucomicrobiales; family Verrucomicrobiaceae; genus Prosthecobacter. Next base: position 5,252 of record JBIKIA010000056.1, read on the forward strand.
CGTTTGGTCTGGCCCACTCTGATCTGCTTTCACCATGAACACCTCGACACGTCGCTCCTTCCTGCGCAGCACTGCGCTCGCCACCACGGCCCTTTCCGCCTCCCGCGTGCTGGGGGCGAATGATACGATCCGCATCGCCAGCATCGGCCTGGGAGGGCAAGGGATGGGGAATGCGAGCCGTATGGCCAAAGTGCCGGGCGTGGAGATCGCCTACCTCTGCGATGCTGACACGGCGGCTTTGGACAAAGCGAAGAAGGTTTATCCCAACGCGAAGACGACGCAGGACCTGCGCAAGGTGATGGAAGACCCGACGATCGACGCGGTGGTGGTCTCCACGGGCAATCACTGGCATGTGCTGGCCTCGATCTGGGCCATCCAGGCGGGCAAAGATGTCTATGTGGAGAAGCCGGTGTCTCACAACATTTGGGAAGGCCGCCAGCTCGTGAAAGCGGCGCGCAAATACAACCGCATCGTTCAAGGCGGCACGCAGCAGCGGAGTGATCCTTTCCACCAGGAGCTGAAGGCTTATCTGGACTCCGGCGCGCTCGGGAAGATGAAGTATGTGCGCTGCAATCACTACGGGATGCGCGCGACCATCGGCAAACGCGAGACGCCGATCACGCCGCCGACGACGGTGGATTACAATCTCTGGCTAGGCCCGGCGCAGGACATCCCGATCCTGCGGGAGAAGTTTCATTATGACTGGCACTGGAACTGGAACACCGGCAACGGCGAGCTGGGGAACTGGGGGCCGCACATCCTGGATGACCTGAGAAATGTGGTCTTCCGCGACAAAATCGCGCTGCCGAAGCGGGTGCTCGCTGGTGGTGGGCGCTTTGGCTGGAATGACGCGGGCGAGACGCCGAACACTCACTTTGTCTATTTTGACACGGGCGAGACGCCGGTGGTGATGGACGTGCACAATCTACCGCGCAAGACGGGTATGAAGGCTGGCGACGTGTATCTGCGCCGCCGGACGAGCGCCTTTCTCGTGATCGAATGTGAAGGCGGCTACTACGCCGGTGGTCGTGGGGGTGGCTCGGCCCACGATTCCACGGGCAAGGTGATTCAGAAATTCAAAGGCGACGGCGGCGCGAAACATGCGGCGAACTTCATCGCAGCGATCCGCAGCCGGAAGTCGGAAGACCTAAATGGCGAGATCGAAAAGATCCATTACTCCAGCGCTTGGTGCCATCTGGGGAACATGAGCTGGCAGCTCGGCAAAGGCGGCGATTACGAGCAGGCGAAGGCTCAGCTCACGGATTTCGAGCCCTGGCAGCAGGTGATCGACGACACGCCTGCGCACCTCGCGGCGAATGAAGTCACCCTAAAGGCTGGCGAACTCCGGGTGGGCTCGATGCTCGAAATCGATGCCGCGAACGAGACGCTCGTCGGTGCCACGGCGACTCCTGAGGCGCTGGCTTTGCTGAAGCGGCAGTATCGCGCTGGCTTCGAAGTGCCTGAAATGGTGTGAGGAGGGATGTGCGAATCCTTTTGCAACGGGGCGGCGTTGCCCGCATAGCTCCAGCCCCTCATTTTTCACAGATCAAACCATGCCCACTTACGATTACGAATGCCAGACCTGCGGACACAAGTTCGAGGTGCGCCAGTCCATGAAGGACCCGCACCTGACGGATTGCCCCCAGGAAAACTGTGCCGGGCCGGTGAAGCGTCTCATTGGTCTGGGTTCCGGCCTTATTTTTAAAGGCAGCGGATTCTACATCACCGACTACCGCAGCGACTCCTACAAAGCGGCGGCGAAGCAGGACTCAGCGTCGAGTTCGGCCGCGAGTAGTCCGCCTGCGCCAGCCCCGGCAAAACCGGCTTCCAGTCCGGCTCCCTGAGCATTGCGCTTGCCGCCATGCCCCTCTGTGGTGCATGATTGCGGCTTGTGAGGTTTCTCTTTTATCTTTTGCTGACGGCGACGCTCAGCGCTCTGACCGGCGCAGCCTGGGTCGCTCATCGCCCCGTTTCGATCAAGCAACATCAGGAGCTGAAGGGGAATGCCAAGCCGCGAGACTTGGTCGATGATCTCAAACAGGCTGTGATCAAAGGCTCCGGCCTCGTGGAGATCAGCGAAGGCGAAGTGAACCGCCATCTGGCGCGGGTGCTTTCGGCCAAAGCGAATGTCCGCCTAGATAGCTGGGTGAAATTTGAGCGCCTGCATGTGGATCTGAAACCCGAGGTGGCGGAGGTCACTCTCGTCTGGGACATGCATGGGCACCGCAGCACGGCCACCGTGGATCTGACAGTATCACGGCTTGAAAAGTTTTTTCGTGTGGAAGTAACGGGCGGTGCCTATGGTCACCTGCGTGTACCGCGAGGTTTGCTCCGCCCTCTCTCTCCTACTTTGCAAAGCCTGAGTGAAACTCTGCACGAGGAGATCCAAGCCCTTTTCCAAATGAACGAGGTGCGCATCGCCCAGGATAAGCTGGTGCTCGACCCTCGTTTTCCCTGATGTACGTTCTTTCCAGTCAGATTCCCTGTCCTGCCCGCGCCATGTCCCGCCGCCTCGCCCTCCTCTTTTTCCCCCTCCTTTGCGGTACTGTCCCTGCCCAGCAGCCGCCAGCGGAATCAGCCTCAGCCGCCCCCGTGGCACCACCCTTGCCCGGCCAGCTCCAAGCTGCCCCGGCTGCTCCTCCAAGTCGCATCCCTGATCTCCCCTCGGCTGCCACTCCTGTGCCGGGAACGCCGCTGACTTCGAATAAGACACTGCCCTCCACCAGCAACAGCGGGCAGTTCATCGTGCATGGCAATGATCTGCCTCTGCGCAGTGCCTTCTCCACGCGTTGTGAAGAGATTCATGAAGAACTGCGTAAGCTTCTGAAGGATCGACAACCCTGGGTGTTGCCCATCGTTGTCTTGCTGAATTCGGGCGAAGCTGCGCGCAAGGCCGACAAGTCGGTGATCATGACCCTCTCCCAGATCGAGCAAGCGGGCTTCCATCTCCAAGTGACCGTCAACCTCCGCCCCGACCTGCGCCCCGCTGACTTGCGCGCCGAGCTCATCCGCACATTGCTCTTTGAGCGAATTCTACGCCAGCAGGCGAAAATCCCTGAGAACCGCACCTCGCTCCTCCCTGACTGGATTTACACCGGAGTTCTTGAAGCGCTGGACTATCGCAATCAAGTCCGTCCGAGCACTCTCTTCGCCGCCATTTTTAAATCGGGCAAAATCTTTGGCATTGAAGAGATCATTGAGGCCTCCCCAACACAAATGGACGCGCTGTCCAAGACGATTTACCAGACCTCCTGCTGTGCCCTCGTTCTTGCTTTGCTTGATCAACCCGAGGGTGGTGCCCGGTTGAATCGTTTCCTGGCAAGTCTCGCCAGTGACCCACGCCCGGAGCGCGTGTTGCTCGACCAAGCTTTCCCCAGCTTTGCCTCCAGCCCCGCCAGCCTGAACAAATGGTGGGCACTGCAGCTCGCGAGCCTTTCCAGACCTACGATTTCAGAGCCACTTAGCCCGCAGGAGACCGTCAAAGCACTCGAAGATGCCATCACTTTCCGCTATCAGGCACGGGCCAGTGAGATCCCCAAGCCCCGGCCAGTCGTCGCTCGAATCACACCGTCACCAGCCACAGTGCGACCCGCCGCACCCCGGGCAGCCGAAAATCCAGTCCCCACCGTGGCTGAAACCACACCCGAAGAAGCTGCACCTGTCGAGGAAAAGAAGCGCTCGTTTTTCAGTCGGCTGAACCCATTCTCCCGCCGCAAATCCGCCTCCGACGAAGCCTTGATCGATGCTGCCATTGAAGAGGCTGCCCTTGATGAAGCCAAAGCACGGGCCGAGGAAGAGGCCACGACACCCGAAGCCACAGTCGCGGCAGTAGCTCCCATCGAATTGCCCGAGCAGACAGTTCCAGACCAAGTCCAGATTTCTGCCACAGACGAACGCAAACCTCTCTTCAATCGCTGGTTCGGTGGAGGCAGACCTGCCGTTGCTGAAAAACCTGAAAGCAAATCTATAGACGCCCTGGAGAAGGCGGAAGAGACAGTCCCAAAACAGGAATCTGAGAAGGAGCCCGCCGAGATAAAATCCAACGCATTTAATCCTTTAAACTGGTTCCGCCGAGGCAAGTCCCCGGAACCCGCCGAACCTGAAACCACAACCCCTGAGCCAGAACTCAAAAAAGCTTCGGATGCGAAGAAACAAAAGCCTGTCGAATCTGCCGGAGTCGATCTGGATCGTTGGCTGCCCGAAACCGGACGCCCCTTGATTGCCTATATTTACCAGGAAGCAGCGACCGAAGATGCCCCGAAAAAGAAGAAAAAGCTCTTCGGCCTCTTCGGTGGAGACAAAAAGCCCGAGAAAAAACTCGAACCGGCGGAAGAACCCAAGTCCACGGAAGAGCCAAAACCGGCCGAACCTCAAAAAGCCAAAGAATCGGAAGCTAAGTCGGAGAATAAATCTCAACAGCCCGCAACTCCAGAGAGCACCAAAGACAAAGCCGAGGACAAGCCACAACCGACTCCACCAGTCAAAGTAGAACCGGAAAAGCCCAAGCCTGCACCAGCGGAGAAAAATGAGGACCCTGAAATGTCCGCAGAACCCAAACCAGAAGAAAATGTGCCCAAAGTCGAAAAGGCCAAACGAGAGCCCTTCCGTCTCAAATCACTCTTTGGCTCAGGCAAAAAGGCCGAAGAAGGTAAAAAAGCTGCTGATTCTGCACCCAAGCCAGATGAAGCCCAGCAGACTGCTCCGCCCAAATCCATGAGCGAGGAGAAGCCCGAGCTAGCCAAAACAATGACTTCCGAGCCCAAACCCGCAGAAGAAAAAAACGCTGTCCCCTCCAGAGTTGCCACCGAAGAGAAGCCAACTCCTGCAAAACCAACCCCGGCTGAAAAACCTCAGCGGACAGAATCTGCCAAAAAACAGGAGACAGCCAAAAGTAAACCCGCTGAGCAATCGGCCAAAATGCAGCCTGCCCCCCCACCCCCTGCAAAGCCCCAAATCGATCCCAAAGAGCCGCTCGTGGCAGCAGCTGTTCCAATTGAAGATTACGCTGCTATTATGAGGCGGCCTGACCATCAGGAGATTCTACAGCGCAGCCTACTATCACTCAACGCTCTTCAGCAAAGAAGCGCCGTCCTCCTTCGCCCCATTGTAGCAGAATATATCTCCATCGTCGCAGGTCTCTCCGAAGGAAAAGCCAAAAATGTGGATGATCGGCTCAAGCAATTGCGTCAACGCACCCAGATCGCCTTAGACCAGAGCAAAGCCATCCGAGATCAGCTAGACCTTCATGAGGCCAATAGCCTACCTGCCATGTCTGGAACCTTCGATGATTATTTGAAGCTGCCCGAAACCATCAGGAAAGAAATCCCTCCCAGACAGGACTCCATTTCAAAGTATCTGGATGCTCTAGATCGGGAATTTTCCAGACCTTGAATCGCCTCAACAACGATTCAAAACGCAATATTCTAAAGCACTGGCCCGCCGTAATCCCATTTCTAGGCTTCGGTTCATTCCAATGAAATGTGAACAACTTAATAATTTTCAGAAAAGATGCTTGGCAATGGCACATCGAGTGCTTTAATAGATGAATACGGTGGGAGGTCTCCCGGACCAACCTCCATCCACATCAACAAACTATACATCGACCTAAATACACATGAAAAGCATGACCTCCGTCATCACGAAGTCGGCTCTCGTTCTCGCAGCTTGCGCTAGCATGAACGCATTCGCCGGCACAAGCGGTAAGGCCCCAGTTGTGGCTCCCGAGCCAGAAGCTGGTGCTCTTTTCGACACCATCGGCGCCACTCTCGAAGTGGGCTACGACAGCCGTTACTACTTCCGCGGCCTCTGGTTCGCTGATAACACCGTCTGGACAGGCCTCACCATGAGCATCCCTCTTACTGAGCAGCTCTCCCTTGGCTTGGGCGCTCTTTACACCACCACCGTCGAAACCACTGCTCCAGGCAGAGCCGGCCCGAACGGTATCGGCGACTTCGACTACTCCGAACTCGACTTGTCCGCGTCCCTCACATATGACGCTGGCTTCGCCAAGTTCGGTCTGGTTTATACCCACTATGAATTCTTCGACACCTTCTCTGGCAGCAACTTCGGTGCTGGCAACGCCGCCGGTATCGGTCAGGACGAACTCAACATCATGGGCGCAGAAGAAGTTGGCCTTACCGTCGCTTCCTCCGTCGGCCCTGTGAATCTCTATGGTGGTTTCTATTATGACTTCACCATCGGCGCTTCATATGCTGAAATCGGTGCTGACATGCCAATCGAGATCAATTCCTGGTTGAGCCTCGTCCCAGCTGTCAAGGCTGGCTACGGCTTCACCAACTACTACACCATCGTTGGTGTGAGCAACCAGAGCGGTTTCACCCACGTGATTCCTTCCCTGTCCGCTCCGATCAAGTTGACCAAGACTGCTACGCTCACCCCGTACATCGCTTACAACATCTCCCTCGACACCCGTCACTCCAACAACACCCAGGACAGCGAAATCTTCGGTGGTGTGAAGCTCGGCGTCACCTTCTAATTCGTCGGGGTCTGACCTGACTCCTTCATCCAACTCCCGACCAGTGCTCCTGGTCGGGAGTTTTTGCGTTTGTGGCAGAGTGATATTGCTCTTAACTCGGTCCGACTTCAATCCAACCATGTCCCAACCCCTCAACTGGAACTCTTCTTCTCTCACCCACGGCTGGCAGCGCGGCGTAAAAGCCTTCTACTGGGGGCTTGGGTTTACCGAGACGGATTTTGATAAACCACAGATCGGCATCGCAACACCTCTTCTGGATGGGAATATTTGCAATCTACGAACCCACGAATTGGCGAAAGAACTCCAGCAAAGCTGCCATGAATCGGGCTTGATTGCTTTCCCCTTTGGGGTCAGTCCAGTGAGCGACAACATTACTCAGGGTCACGAAGGCGGGGCTTCCTCCCTCGTTTCCCGCAACCTCATGGCCAATGGGGCCGAGATGGTTTGCAGTGCCCATCGCTATGATGGCATGATCGGCCTGCATCATTGCGACAAAAACGGACCCGCCTTTGCCATGGCGCTGGCCCGCATGAACTGTCCCGGTCTCATCGTCAATGGCGGCAGCATCCTCCCAGGCTGCCACCAGGGTCGATCATTGACCATCCTCGACGCCTACGATTCCCAGGCGCAGGCTAACAGCGGCAAGATCAGCTTTGAGGAGTCCGAAACCGTCATCCGCCACGCATGTCCTGGAGCCGGCGGTTGCGGCATCGCGGCCTCCTTCAACACTTGGGGAGTCGCCCTTGAAGCCATGGGCCTCAGCCTCCCAGATACCTCTTCTATTCCTGCCGTCGATGAGGCGAAAAAGACCGACTGCCAGCGCGTCGGGGCTGCCATGCGCCGCCTCCTGGAACTGAATCTTCGCCCTCGCGACATCCTCACGAAGGCTGCGATAACGAATGCCATGGCCGCTATCGCCGCGATGGGAGGATCGACGAATGGCGTTCTCCACATCCTCGCCCTCGCCCACGAGGCAGGTGTCGAGTTCACGCTCAAGGATGTGCAGGACATCTGCCGCCGGACCCCCGTTTACTGCAATTTTGCCCCTCGCGGAAAGGGTAACATGGCCGACCTCCACCGCATCGGTGGCACCGCCATGCTTCTGCGGCATTTGCTCAAAGCAGGCTTGCTTGATGGCACCTGCATCACCGTCACAGGCCAGACTTTGGCTGAAAACGTCTCCCATTGCCCTGACGTCCCGGCGGATCAGGACCTCATCGCGCCCCTCGGACAGCCTTTCAAAACCTACGCCGACCTCCAGATCTGCTTCGGCAACCTCGCCCCTCATGGCATGGTCTTCAAAGTTTCCTCCCGGACCGATCCAAAGTTCCAAGGGCGCGCCATCTGCTTCACCAGCGTCAAAGATGTCTCCGATGCCGCCGCCGCAGGTCGCATTCAGCCCGGTCATGTCGTCGTTCTGCGCGGTGTTGGTCCCATTGCCGCCGGGATGCCCGAGCTTCTCGTCGCCAGTGCCGCACTCGCCGTACCCGAATTGGACGGCAAAGTGGCCTTCCTTTCCGATGGCCGCGTCTCAGGCGTCTCCCACGGCGTCATGGGTATTCATTGCTCTCCTGAAGCCGCTGTCGGTGGTCCCATTGCCGCCGTGCAGGACGGAGATGAGATTGAGTTCGACCTCATGGCGGGCACCGTCCAGGTCCACGCCGATATGGATTCTCGACCCATTTCTTGGCCAAAGCCGACTTACCAGCGCGGTTACCTCGCTGATTTCGCCGCCACCGCCCAGCAGGCACATGACGGCTGTGTCTCTGCCTGGGTTATGGAGCGCTGAGCCCTGTGCGAATCATGTCCGCTCACCTCCCTGACGAACCTTTGCCCTCAGGAGCCTACGCACGCGAGGTCATCGAGCAGGTGTGGCAGCTCGCCCAAATCATCCCTGGCAATGACCCTGCCGTGTGGAGAAAAGATGAGTTCGGTGCCTGGCTGCATCGGCAGGAATACCGCAACCGCCACAGCGAGTTTGGCTGGGAGATCGCCGAATGCGGCTACCTCATGAGGATCAAAGGGCTCGCTGCGTTGCGCCCCATGCAGTGGCAAAACCATGTCGATTTCCAAGTTGCCTCACGTCATCAAGCCATCGTCACCGCCGATGGACTGAGAAATTCGCGACGGCTTATCTGAACACGGTCGTGGCGAAGAGAGTCGTTGCTCTATCAACTTCAGGCACCTAATTATCAATGTCATGGCAGACCTACCCGAGCCCGTCAGAGGCGAGTCCCCGAGCATACCCGGCTGCTTGCGCTGGTTCGCCGCCACCGCCCTGCTGCTGACGCTTGTACTCGGCATCCTCAGTTACTTCTTCCTCAGTTCTCTCAAAGAAGCCGCAGCCTGGGTCAGCGACCTGCCCACGAAACTCGTCCAAAGTGACATCGAGACCAGCTTTCGCGAGTCCATCACCAAGATCACCTCCACGAACGGCGACATCCTCGAAGTCGCCACCCTGGAAACCAACGAGACGGTTACC
>JBIKIA010000693.1:0-2727 GCA_044361885.1 Prosthecobacter sp.
GGCCTCTTCGAGCGTGTCCTTCCACGCCACCTCCAGATCATCTACCGCATCAACGCCCAGTTCCTCGAAGGTGAAGTCGAGGCCAAATGGCCGGGCGATGCCGAGAAGAAACGCATCCTCTCCCTCATCGACGAGCGCGGTGGCAAATACGTCCGCATGGCCCACATGTCCGTCCTCGGCGGACACGCCACCAACGGCGTCGCGGCCTTGCACACGCGTCTGCTTTGCGAGCGGCTCTTCCCCGAGTTCCACGAACTCTTCCCCGAGCGCTTCGTCAACATCACCAATGGCGTCACCTTCCGGCGCTGGCTCGATGTCTGCAATCCGCAGCTCTCATCCCTCATCACTGAAAGCATCGGCCTCGGCTGGCGCAAGGACGCGAACAAACTTCGCGATCTCGAACCCTTCACGGAAGACAGTTCCTTCCGCGAACGCTACCGCTACATCAAGCGCCAGCACAAGGTCGCCCTCGCCAAGATCATCCAGGATCTCTGCGGCGTCCACGTCAGCCCGGATGCGCTCTTCGACGTGCAGATCAAGCGTCTCCACGAATACAAGCGCCAGCACCTGAACCTGCTGAACATCGTCACGCTCTACCGCACGATCCTGAACAATCCCGGTGCCGACTTCCACCCGCGCGTCTTCATCTTCGGCGCCAAGGCCGCACCAGGTTACTTCCTCGCCAAAAACATCATTCATTGCATCAACGCCCTCGCCGCCAAGGTGAACAATGACCCGCGCGTGGGTGACAAGTTGAAGGTCGTCTTCCTGCCAAACTACGGCGTCTCGCTCGCCGAGAAGATCATCCCCGCCGCCGATCTCTCCGAGCAGATCTCCACCGCCGGCAAAGAAGCCTCCGGCACCGGCAACATGAAGCTCGCCCTCAACGGCGCGCTCACCATCGGCACGCTCGATGGAGCTAATGTCGAGATCGCCGAAGAAGTCGGCGACGACAATATCTTCATCTTCGGCCTCACCGTCGAAGAAGTCACCGACATCAAAGCCCGTGGTTACAATCCCTGGGAATATTACTGGGGCAATGAAGCCCTGCGCGACACCATCGACTGGATCGGCAGCGACTACTTCACCGGCAATGCAGGCGACTTCAAACCGCTCCGCGACAGCTTCCTGGAGCACGGCGACCCCTACCTCTGCCTCGCTGACTACCAGATGTATGTCGATGCCCAGGCCAAGGTCGATGCCTGCTACAAGCAGTCCGACCTCTGGACCAAGAAAGCCATCCTCAACACCGCCCGAGTTGGCTTCTTCAGCAGCGACCGCACCATCCTCGAATACGCCAAGAAGGTCTGGAACCTGCCTCAGGTCGAAGTCCCGTAAAGCGAATCACCGGCCCCCGCCGCCGAGCACGCGCATCTGGGCGCGATACTCGCGCGGGGTGCTGCCCACCACTTCGCGGAAGCGGCGGTTGAAGTTGGCCAGATTCCGATACCCGCAGTCGAGTGCGATATCCGTGATGTTCTGCTGATCTTCCGTGATCATGCGGCAGGCGCGGCCAATACGGACTTCGTTGATGTATTCCGGCACCGTCTTGCCCGTGCGTGAGCGGAAGAAGCGGCTGAACGCGCCTTCACTGAGATGTGCCAGCTTCGCGAGCTGCTTGCGGTCGATGTCTTCCGTGAGGTTTTGATGGATGTGATCCACCACGCGCTGCATCCGGTCTTGGTCACCGGAGTGAAGAGCAGGCTCGTAGCTGGCGCTGGCGAGCGTGTTCAGATCCTTCGACCGCGCAAGCGTGTCCAGAATGCCCAGCAGTTCCACCACACGCGCCAGCCCTGTAGAATCCGCCATGCGGCGCATTCGTGCGCTGATGTCCGTGCGGGTGTTGCCCTTCACTTCCAAACCACGCGCTGATCTGCGCAGCAGGCTCTTCACCGGCTCCATCTCCGGCAGGCTCATGAACTCCGAGCCGAGGAAGGACTCGGTGAAGCGCACGATGATCGCATCCACACTGGCCCCGGCAACTTCGTCCTGATGCCAGACGTGCGGAAGGTTCGAACCGAGTACCACGAGATCACCATCGCGCAGCGGCGAGATGTTATCCCCCACCACACGATGCCCGCGACTGCGGATCGCCAGGGTGATCTGATACTCAGGATGGAAATGCCAGCGCGTACCGTAGTCCGGCCCATGCACGACCTCACAGTGAAAGGATTCCCAGTCGCGGCGCGGCACTTTTTCAAAAACAGGCTTCATGATGTTGGCATTAACTGCGATTCAGCGCGGGAACTTAAAGTAAAATGCTCAGTTTGCACTTTTTGGCATGGTTGAGGCCGAATTGTAAGTCCAAGCCGCCAGCCATGCTCCCATCAGGAGGATCAGATGCTCTTCATCACTTCATCGGCAGCTCGATGCGAGCCAAATCGCGTGGCATACACCCGCGTGAATGCCGCGCCGAAAAACAGGATCTGCGCGGAGTAGAACACCCAGACCAGGATGATGATCAGCGATCCCGCCGCGCCGTAGCTCGACGCCAATGCGCTGCGCCCGAAATAGAACCCGAGCACAAACTTACCGAGTTCGAAAAGTAGCGACGCGAGCACTGCGCCGAGCCAGACATCGCGCCAGGTGATGCGCGCGTCCGGCACCATGCGGTAGATCAGCGCAAACAGCAGCGCGATCACCACGAGGGAAACCACGGCGTTGCCAAAATTCCACGGACCGTCGAGGCCGGGAAAGCGCGAGTGCAGCCATCCGCCCGCAGCTGCG
>JBIKIA010000162.1:0-9254 GCA_044361885.1 Prosthecobacter sp.
TCCTCTTTCTTGAGCAAGCGGGCGTTGAGGACGCACCGAGAGCTGTTTCAATACCTCTGAGGCAATCTCGCCAAAGATCGGCGCGGCTACTTTGCCACCGCCGATGGCGGTCTTGTCCTCGCATTTGGGATAGTCGAGCACGACGATGCAGACGATCTTCGGATCTTTCGCAGGCGCAAAGCCCGCAAAAGATGTGATCCACTGCCCTTCAGGATAGCCGCCTTTATGCCGCTTCCCGTGGTCATCACGCCAGATGTGCTCGGAGTCATAGCGACGTGAAGTGCCTGTCTTACCACCGGCTTCGAGCCCATCGAATTTAGCTCGCGAACCGGTGCCTTCTTCGACGACGAGTTCGAGCAGATCACGCATGTTTTTGGCCGTCTGACCTTTGCAAACCTGACGTACCACTTCTGGCGGAATGATCTCCTCTTTACGCCCGCCATCACTGACGATCCGGTCCACGAGGCGTGGCTTCATGAGGATGCCGCCATTGGCGATGGCACCGTAAGCCATGGCCATCTGGATGGGGGTGACGTTCACCTCGTAACCGATGGGGAAACGTGAGTGCGTGGCATTCGACCATGTCTTCTCGTTGATGTAGCCATCGCTTTCCCCATTTAGCTCAATGCCCGTGAGGCGGCCAAAGCCAAAGCGACGCACATAGTCGAGGAAGGTTTCCTGGCCGATGCGCTTGTACACCTTGAAGGTGCCGATGTTGCTGGAGAATTTGAAGACATCCGTCACGGGCACTGTGCCCTGTGACTTCAAATCGTGCAGCGGCACTTTGAAGACAGGATCAATGTAGTCGCCGAGTTCACAGTCAATATGTGTCCCTGTGGAGATTTTGCCGGAGTCGAGCGCGCCAGTGAAGGCCACGACCTTGAATGTGGAGCCGGGTTCATATGGCTCGTAGATGGCGAGGTTCTTCCAGTTCGTGGAGGCTGGAGTGTTACGATCATGATCTGGGCGGAAGCTCATGGCGAGCACGGAGCCTGTGCCGACTTCAGTGACGACGGCCATGATCTTGTTCGGTTTCCATTGGAGATTTGCCTGCTCGACGATGCGATCGACGGCATCCTGGATCTGCATGTCGATAGTGAGATGAATATCACGTCCGTGGACGGGATCTTTGACCTCACCGCGATAAAGGGGGAGTTCACGACCATATTTGTCGTGCTCGACTTCGATGCTGCCGGGTGTGCCGCGCAGTGTTTGTTCCTGGGTTATTTCAACACCACGCACACCGCCTTTGCCATCCTCGACGCCACCAACAATGAGTGCGAGACGATTCTCCGTGGGGTAGTGGCGACGAATCGTGGACTTCACATACACTCCCTTGATGAACTGCTCATCAAGGAGCTTTTTCCACTCTTTGGCCTGGTCTTCGTTCATCTTCTCAGCCAAGACTTCGATCTGCTCTTTGGAGTGCAATTTGAGCAGCGCTTCATCAAAACTGATTCCGAGCTTTGGAGCAATGACCGTGGCGATGTGCTCCTGATACGCGGCAATGATCTGGACGTCACTCATCTCTCGGGTGAGGTCACGTACACCGACCTTGCGCACTTTTGAAAGTGCCAGCTTCACGGTGGGGGGCTCATTCAAATGCACGCGGTTGGTGCTGAGATCGAAGATCTCTTCATCATAGGCCAGGTAACGCCCGCTGTTGTCCTTGATGGAGCCGCGCTGCGCAGGCAGCGGACGGATCTCGCGAAACTTCGCAGAGGCCATCTCGGCGAGCGCTGGACCGCGTTTCAAATGCAGATCGTAGAGCCGCCAGACCACGGCGGAGAAGCCGAGGGTGAGCAGGCACGTCGTCAGTAACATGCGCCTGACGAGCGGGCGGTCACGACGGATCTGGCGCTGGGTGGGAGTGGGCATCATGGCGGGGACGTCACTTCATTTTGAGCCACGGCTTTCGCGGCTGGGATGGGCTTGATCTGGATCAGCACCCGGGCTTCGGGGCTGGCATTGATCTTTTGCAGCCAGGTGCCCTTCGCCTGAAGGACGGGCTGCACGCGGGGGCCATCGAGCATCTGGTCGATCTTCCTTTCGAGGTTGGTGATCTCGATGTTCAGGAGCTTCATCTCCTGCTCCATCTGACGCTGCTGCTCGGCGAGTGCTGCGACACGATTTTTGTTCACCACGATGCTGAGTGCAGCCAGCAACACGCCACCACAAAGGATCAGGACTGCCGTGAGCACAGGCAGTCCGATCTTGTTGCGGTAGTGGTTGCGTTTCATCACGGGAGTCGCTCGGCGGCGCGCAGTCGTGCGCTTCGGGCGCGGGGATTCACTTGCAGTTCCTGCTCGCTGGCTTCGACGGGTTTCTTCGTCAGGAGTCGGAGGCTGTAGGCTGGATTCGGCTTCGGAGCGGGCCATTCGGGTCGGTCAAGGAAAGGGGCGGCGTAGTTGTGGAAGGCCTGCTTTACGATGCGGTCTTCGATGCTGTGGAAACTGATGACCACGAGACGTCCGCCGGGTTTCAGCCACTTTGGCGCAGAGGCGAGGAACTCACGGAGGGCAGGCAGTTCGGAGTTCACCTCACAACGCAGGGCTTGGAAGGTGAGTGTGGCAGGATGCTTCTTACCGGTCTTCGGACAAACGCGGGCGATCATCTCGGCGAGTTGTAGCGTAGTGGTGAAGGGCGTCTTCACGCGGTCCTGGCAGATGGCGCGGGCGATGCGGCGGGCATTCTGCTCCTCGGCATTTTCACGCAAAACGCGCTCGATGTCCTCCTGCGCCCAGGTATTCACGATGTCGCTCGCCTTCAGCGGTGCGTTCGTATCCATGCGCATATCGAGCGGGCCATCTTTGGCGAAGGAGAAGCCGCGCTCAGCGGCATCGAGATGGCGACTACTGACGCCGATGTCGATGAGCATCCCATCCAGCCCTCCGACGCCAGCCTCGGTCAGCACGGCTGGGAAGTCGCGGAAATTGCCTTTCAGCGCACAGAAGCGGTCGGAGTAGCCTTTGAGTCTCTCTGTAGCATGACCGAGCGCTTCATCATCCTGATCCATCGCCACGATGCGTGCGCCGTGCTGGAGCAGCGCTTCTGTGTGACCGCCGCCGCCCAGTGTGCCATCGAAGATGAGCTTTCCGGGGGCCGGCTGGAGATAGTCCAGGACTTCCTGCATCAGTACAGGCAGATGATAAAAGGGCAGTTCGCGCTGCGGGGTAACGTCTTCGGGCATTTCAGGTTCTTTTCCTCCTTGCTGGGAATTTCGTGGCGTGAGAGAGCCACGTCCCCAGGGCATGAGGTCATCCATCGCATCGGTCGCCCCAAACCACGGCCAGATGCCGACTTGGAGCCATCCGGTGATTCCCCTCCAGCCGCTCGTCAAGGGCGGACCACATCCTGAATGCACTCGATGAAGAGTGGCAAATGGAGCACAGGCGGGAGACATGGCTTGAAGGATGGTGAGAGGCGCGCTAAATGTCGGCAAGCATTAGAAGTTCCAAAATATAAATACTTTAGAGCCCCGTAATACATAATCACGCCAGCCATATCAATCATAGAGTTGGGGATTTTTAAAGGCCGGAACTCGCGCAGAAACTGTTCATTATAACAGTGTTAGCCATACAACTCAGGGTGCCTGGCCGTCATCCGAGTTCCTTTTCTCGACTCAGTAATTGAAGAGGTCGGAGACCTTCCACTCACGCTTTTCTTCGTTGCCTTGAAGAGCTACGGCCTTGTTTACCGCAGCGACCACACGGCGCTGCATGTGCTTGGTGAGGCGGCGACCTTTGCGGGCGCGCTGGACGACTTTGTGAGTCAAAGGCTCCTCGCAGGCAGCGACAATGTCGTGATTTCCGAGGCTGTGCTCGGCGAGAATGGTATCCAACGGCTGAGGGCCGAGGTTGCGGTCAGTGTCTTCGTGGGGGGCTTCGTTCATTCAGGGTCCTGGAGGAGTTCTTCGAGTCGGCGGGCGACTTCCGCGTCTGTGGCAGACTTCAGGGCTTCCTGCAAGCTGCCTCGGGCCAAAGGGCCGAGTTCGCGCAGCGCCGTGGTGGCCGCCTCACGGGTCTTCCATTGCTCGTGACCGAGATCCTGAATGAGCTGGCCGATGCGGCGCATGAGTGAGTTGTCTGTAACGGGGATCGGATTCACGAGACGCAGAAGCTGTCGTGCGGGGATGTCCCAGACAAAACCCCGCCCCTCCACCCTGATGCGGGAATCTTCGAGCGCACCTCTGACCACTCCCCCGCCCCAGAGATCGGCTTCAAAAAAACGTGCAGGAGAGTTTTCATCCTCACTCACATCCCTCAGTTCCCGAATGCTCGCAGGCGTGAGGGAAAGGGGTCCAACCTCAGTCGTTAGGGTAAGTGTGGCGGCAGAGATGCGGGCGACGAGTCTCTGTCCGCCAATCAGATCGAGAAAGCTCGTCGCGGGCTCAGCATCCTCTTCGGCAGTCGTCATCGCGAGTGGTGTGATGAGCTGACGCAGTTCAGCGAAGTCGATGTCCTGCTCACCGAGGCTCAGCGTCTTGATCCGGCCTTTCCCAGCCTGAGGCAAAACACGGACTCTTGTGCCATCACGAAGACACAGCAGACCGCCGAGCGACTCGTTGGCGGCTTTTTGCAAAGCAATCAGCTCGCTCCAAGGCACGCTGATTCTTCCCCATGGAGAACTCCCATTAAAATCACCTTCTGGCTGGATGATGATCCGCTCGCCGTTCAGGAGTTCGATCAAAGGATGCGCCAATGGCAGCGGAGGCTCAGCGGACTTCGCCAGAATGAGGCGGTCCAGCTTCTCGACCGGCAGCTCCGCGCCGCTGTGGAGCGTGAAGCGCAGTTCTCCAGATTCCAGTGTTCCCAGCAGACGCTGCCCATCGCGCAGCCAGAGCCAGGCCCGCGCATCATCAGTAAAGATCGATCCCGCGATGGCGGCGATATTCTCCAGTGCTGGAGCGACCTTGCCCACCTCGCGTTGCAATGCCAGGCCAGTCATTGTGGCCGTTCCCTTCAGCAGAGAATCCTTACCGAGCGCGAGCTGATCAGATGCCCCAGGCGTGATGCCCCAGAACTCATTCGGAAAAAACTCCCTACCACCAAAACCATCCGCTGCCGAGCCGAAGTTCGCGGCCGTCCTGAGCACACTTTTTGGCAGGCCCTTCGCCAGACGAGCCAGAGTAAAAGGCGCACATGCCTTGCTGATCTCATCCGTTGTGGCTTTGGCACCGAGTTCAATCTGGGCAATGCCGTGAACCAGTGTCTGCGACTGCCCCGCAGGAATCGTGAGCGTGTAGAGCACGGCGATCTGATACTTGTTCTGCACACGGAGACGCAGCGGCAAAGCCGACTTTGGAGCACGGATGCTCAGGAAAAGCGCGGGTGAACTGCGCTCCGAGTCACCGGGCAGAGCCAAGATGCCTGATTCCTGGGCTTCGAGCGTGTCCTTGATCACTCGTCCGAGGTTGCTCGTAAGTTCACGCGCGGTGTTGTTCAGACCGTGGCGAATCTCGACGGAGAGCGTGACATCGCGGCTCGTCGTGTTGAAAAACTCATCCACATACCGCAGCGCGCCCTCACGCTCCATCACGGTGATGCGTCGAGTAATGGAGATGCCGTTGTGCGGCTGCTGCGCTGACACGGAGATCTCATTCCCAACTGGAGTCGTCAGGGGCTGCTGCGCGTAAAACTGCTGGCTGCCGAACTGCATCGTCATGCAATTCCCGATCATTGAGGCACCACCGCCATTGCGCTGAAGCGTGCCATTTTGCTCGATGTACCACTCGTGCCCTTTTGCATCCGTGATGACACTTGGCTGATATGGAATCGCTGGCGTCTGCTGCGCCTTGGCGGATGAAAGCAGGCATAGGATAGAGAAGAGAATCAGGTGAGTTCGGCTCATGATTTCGGAGCAGGTTCCTTGCGAGAATGTTGGAGACTTTGGATCCAAGGCCAGGGTAGTCGCAGCACCTCCGCACCACGTTTCCACAGCAGCGCGACATCACGCGGACGTCCTATGTGTTTCGATCCTTGCTGGGTGGTGATCTCAAACACGGCCCCCAACGCTGAAGCATCGCCCCCCGGCAACCGACGGAAGTTCACGACATCAGGGGCCTTCATCGTCACCACACCATCCTTCGTTTGCCAGGAAAGGCTCGGCTGCCCCAACTCGCCTGCAATCGCGGTGCAGTCTTGAATTTGCACAGAGGCTCCTGTGATACTCGATAGCTCGGGTATCCTCCCTTCCAGCAAAGCCATGAGTGAAGATGAACTGCCCGCCAATGCAGCACACTCCGTCATCGGCAAGACTGCATCTGTCAGGTTCAGCCATCCGCGCACTCGGCTGCCATCCATGAGCTGCACCTCATGCTCCAAGGTAGGCGCGGGCATTGCCCGGATGCTGCGGATGTCTGACCACGCCAGCACCATCTCCCCACCTAGCCAAAGGCAGCGTAACGGATGCTCCGGCGGCTTCATTACTGGCAGCACCTGCCCTTGCGTCCCGTCCGCCATCCAAGCCACCGGATTTCCTGAGAGCCTTCCATCATGATCGGCGCGTCGCATCACGATCTGCCCCGGATGATCCGCCTTCAGAGTGATGGTACCGAGCGTCTCACTCTCAAATCGTGCCGCCTTCCACAACAGCAGCCCACGCAGCACCGAGCCATCACGTAAAAACACCCGCACCGCTCGCGTCACCGGCCCTGATTGAATCGCGGCGATGTCTGCCACCACGAGATCACGACCATCAATACTCAGCGCATCTGCTATAAACTCGCCCTCGATCGTCGCCCCGCCATCAAGCAGGAGATGATCTGAATGCGCAGTGCGCTCCACTTTCAGTGCTTCGCAAAAGGAGTCGAGAAACGGCAGGGACACATCCTCTGCCAGACACGGCATGCAGCCCCAGCCAAAGGCCAGGCCGAAAATGAAAGTCTGAATCTTCCCTGTGATCTGCATCCCCGAAACCATGCCGGAATGCAGCAATCCTGGCAAGAAAGCATCCGTCTTGTGTTAAGGTTTTGTTTAGCCCGGCATCATCGAACAACGGCTCTCCTGACAGACCGGCCCTTTTTTGTTAAGACCGGGTAAAGTCATTGGGCAGATGAATCCAAGTCGCTCACAGTGAGTTCGGAATTACCTCCCACTCACCGTGAAGATCCTCCCACTCTCCCACCTCTGCTCTCTGAGCCTGCTGATGTTCGTCTCTGAAGCCGCCGCACAGAGTGGCGTGCTCGATCTAACCTCGCTGGCAAACTACGCCGCACAGACCGTGCCCGGCTACATCGTTAAGAACAACACCCCCGGCGGTGCCAACGCCAATCCCATCACGAATGCCGGGGCGACACTCGGGCGCGTGTTGTTTTACGACAAACGCCTCTCCCGCAATGACACCATCTCCTGCTCCTCCTGTCACCGGCAGGCTTTTGGATTTGGTGACCAAGACACGGCGAGCACCGGAGTCGCAGGCACCACCGGCAGGCACTCCATGCGTCTGATCAACAGCCGCTTCGCCACCGAGGTTCGCTTCTTTTGGGATGAGCGGGCGACTTCGCTGGAAAACCAGACCACGCGCCCCATTCAGGATCATGTGGAGATGGGCTTCAGTGGCACCCTGGGAGACCCCAACTTTGCCAACCTAGTCACGAAGCTTTCGGCCATCGAGGAATACCGCGTGCTCTTCGCCGCCGTCTTTGGCGATGCCACCATCACCGAAACCCGTGTCCAGCGCGCGCTCGCCCAGTTCATTCGCAGCATCCAGTCCTTTGACTCAAAGTATGATGCAGGCCGCGCTGTCGCGAATGACAACCAGCCCTTCCCTAATTTCACCGCCTCAGAAAACGCAGGCAAGCAGCTCTTCATCAATCCGCCGCCACCTCCCGGCGGTGGGCCTGCGGGCGCTGGCTGCGCGGGATGCCATCGCCCACCGGAGTTCGATATCGACCCCAACAGCCGCAACAACGGCGTCACCACCGGCTTCAGCGGCACGGACACCACCAATACGCGCTCCCCCAGCCTGCGTGATCTCGTGGGTCCGGGTGGATCTTCCAATGGTGCCTTCATGCACGATGCCAGCAAGACGACGCTGACCGCAGTGATCGCTCATTATAATACGATCCCTGGGGACAACACCAACCTCGACAACCGCCTACGTCGTCCGGGAGGCACCGTGCAGAACCTGAACCTCACCGCACAGCAGAGGAGTGATCTCGAAGCCTTCCTGCGCACCCTCACCGGAAGTACCGTTTACACCGATTCGAAGTGGTCCAGCCCCTTCAATGCTCAGGGCCAGCTCACACTCATCGTCCTGCCCACGGTCGCCACGGGTCTGCAAAACAACGGCGCCGGCACTGCGACCTTCACCTCCAAAGGCGTGCCCGGCCTGCCCTACACCGTCGAAGCCTCCACCAACCTCAGTCAGTGGGACCCCGTGATCACCATCAATGCCGATGCGAACGGCACGCTCCAGCACACGGTGTCCACCGGCGGCACCACGCCGACGTTCTACCGCTTCATCTACACACCTCCGAGCACATAATCGGGAGTGGGGAGCTTACTTCAGAGCTTCCTTCAAAACGCGGCCCTCCACGCCAGGGATCTTCACGCCGAGCAGTTCGGCCATCGTCGGAGCCACATCACGGTTGTCGATCTTCTCGATCTCTCCGCCGCTCTTTACCCCGGCTCCGCTGATCACAAAGCACCCGTACATGTCCGGGTGCGTTTGCAGATAGCCGTGCCCACCCTTTTGTTCGGGCAAGTCAGTGATGACCGCGTTGTCCGCGAGTGAGTCCGTGAAGCTGTAGCCATCCTTTGCGGATAAAAACAGATCCGGCTCGCGATCATCCTGCTCGGAAAGCAGATGCCCCACCACACGCTCAAAGTCCTTCCGCTCCACAATGCTCTCCACGCCCTCAATGGCTGCCAGTTTCGGCGTGATCTGAGCCAGGATGCTGTCGCGGTTCGCCTGATCCAGCACATAGACAAAGCAGGCCCCGCCCTCCGCCATGGCAAAGACCTTCGAGGACTTGTCCAGCGTCTTGCCGAGCACCGATTTCGTCAGCCCGTCCTGCTTCAGCAGCACGTTTGGATTGATCAGCTTCTTGAAGGTGATGAAGCCATGATCCGTCGTGATGACAAAGGTCGTCTTGTCGCGGATGCCCGCTTCTTCTGTGGCACGGACGAGATCCGCCACGCGATTGTCCGAGTCATTCGCCGCCCAGTAGGCCTCGGGAACCTGCCGCCCATGCGCGTGCTCGAAGCTGTCCAGACTCACCAGATGCAGCGCCAGAAAGTTCGGCTTCTTCG
>JBIKIA010000694.1:0-2725 GCA_044361885.1 Prosthecobacter sp.
TGGGCGGACGTGGCTCCACGCACCTCGCCATGCGTTATCCCGAGCTGTTTGGCTCCCTCTTCAATCAAAGCGGCAATGTCTATCACGTATCCGATGTCTCGAAGGCACCGAACACTTACCTCGGCAGCGATCCCGAGCGGCTGAAGGCAAACGACCCTTACCGCAACCTCACCAAGAACCTCGCCTACATCCAAGCCAACCTCCGCATCCAGGTCGCCTGCGGCACGGCCGATCCTGATCACCTAACGACTGTGCGTGAATACCACGAGGCGCTCACGAAGGCTGGCGTGATGCACAGCTATTTCGAAGTCGAAGGCCTCGACCACAACCAGAAGAAGATGATCGACGGCCGCAAAGCCACCTGGTTCGATTTCCACATTGAGTCGCTGAAGCTGAATCAAGCGCCTCTACACTACCCGATGTCGCAGAACTGAGTCCGCTGACTACCCCTGGCCCCTGATCCAGACTTTACGGCAAACCGGTTCGATTGGCGGCGTTCAATGCACCTGTATGAAAATCCTTGCCTTTCTTTTTCTCGTATCCCTCGTCCAAGCCGCCGATTTGAAACCGCTGCTCGCTCAGCCGGATCAAATCGTGCTTCAGGATGACTTTTCCAAAAGCGGACCGCTCGACAAAAAGGCCTGGGCGAAGCGTCAGGGCACGCAATGGGCTGTGGAAGACGGGGTGCTTCGTGGAAAGCCGTCCACGCCGGAGTTTCAGGCATCGAAAAAGGATCACAAAGGCCTGGAGCCACGCCTTTCGGCACCGATCACGCCCGCTCAGTTCATCGCAAAGTTTTCCGTGCGTTTCGATGGCGGCAGCGAGACGGCGGTGGTGCCGTTTGTGGAGTTTGGACATCACGTGTGCCGACTTCGGCTCACCAAGGATGGCGTGGAAGTCCTGGCGGATGGCGAATCGACCAAGGTCGCGGAGTCGAAGGCGCTCAAATACGAGCCAGGCAAGTGGCTGCACGCTCTCGCCGAGCTGAAGGGTGATGAGTTTGTCATCCAGTTCGACGGCGGGCCGACGCTTTACGCGAAGCACGCCTGCTTTGCGAAGCCGGTGGAAAGCGGTGGCAATGGTCTTGGTCTCGCCGGGCCGAAAGACGGCACCGTAGAACTCGATGACGTCACGCTTTGGAGCATCAAAGCGGAGGCACAGCCCGGTTGGCCTGCCAAACGAGCTGCATTGCCGACATTCAAGCCTGTGGTCATCGTGAAAAAAAATACTGCGCAGTAGCACAGGTTGGCAATTGAAGAAGAACGTCTTCATCCTGGTTTGATTGCCAGTCACCACCCTGTCTCATGCGCTTCCTGCAGACTTCGTCATTCGCCATTACTTTGCAACGCTCACACGTGTGGGGCAGCATCCGCTTCGCGATGATGGCTGCCTTGCTTTGCTCGGCTCTGACTTCGTCATTGGAGGCAAAGCCGAACATTCTTTTTATCGCCATCGACGATCTCGCGAACGATTGCACGCACACGCCTCACATCGACCGGCTCGCGGCCAGCGGAGTGCGCTTTGAGCGTGCTTACAATCAAATCCCGCTCTGCAATCCCAGCCGCGCTTCCGTGCTCACCGGACGCCGACCCGATGCCACGCAGGTCTATGACCTCGACCGCCATTTCCGCGAGGCTTTGCCCGATGTCGTCACGCTGCCGCAGTTGTTTCGCCAAAACGGTTGGTTCACCGCCCGCGTCGGCAAAATCTACCACTACGACGTCCCCAACGGCATCGGCACCGACGGCCTCGATGACAAACCTTCGTGGCAGCTCGTCGTGAACCCCAAAGGTCGCGATGTCACCGACGAAAAGCTCATCACCAACCCCACGCCGCAAAAGCCCGTCAGCGCTGCGCTGAGCTGGCTCGCCGCCGACGGCACTGACGAGGAACAAACCGACGGCATGATCGCCACCGAGGCCATCCAGCTCCTCGAAAAGCATCGCGAAGTGCCCTTCTTCCTCGGCGTCGGCTTCTTCCGACCTCACACGCCCTTCGTCGCACCGAAAAAATACTTCAACCTGCATCCGCTCGACTCCATCCTCCTGCCCGAAGCCCCCGCCGACGACCGCAGCGACATCCCCGTCGCCGCCTTCGCCCACAACAACGCCACGCCGCACTACGGCCTCGACGAACTCACCTGCCGCAAAGCTCTCCAAGCCTACCGCGCCAGCGTTTCATTCGTCGATGCCCAAGTCGGTCGAGTGCTCGATGCCCTCGATAAACTCAAACTCGTCGACAACACCATCGTCGTGCTTTGGAGCGACCACGGTTACCACCTCGGTGAGCATCTCGGTATTTGGCAAAAGCGCACGCTTTTCGAGGAAAGCGCCCGCGCCCCGCTCATCATCCGCACCCCCGGCGCCAAAGGAAACGGCCACACCTGCCATCGCATCGTCGAATTCATCGACCTCTATCCCACCCTCGCCGACCTCGCCTCGCTCACACCTCCCCAACTCGACGGAAAGAGCCTGTGGCCCCTTTTGAATGATCCCACTCAAAAATGGGACAGCATCGCCATCACCCAAATC
Organism: Prosthecobacter sp.; assembly: GCA_044361885.1. Taxonomy (GTDB): domain Bacteria; phylum Verrucomicrobiota; class Verrucomicrobiia; order Verrucomicrobiales; family Verrucomicrobiaceae; genus Prosthecobacter. The sequence goes on from JBIKIA010000694.1 coordinate 2,532, forward strand.
CTCCGCCCCGCCGACGACCGCCTGCCCGCTCAAGTCATGGGCCGCACGATCCGCACCGAACGCTGGCGCTACACCGAATGGAACGGCGGGGCCGACGGCATCGAACTTTACGATCACGACAAAGACCCGCGCGAATTCCTAAACCTTGCCCACAAGCCCTCTGCTGAGGCATCCGCCGCTATGAAAAGCCTTCA
>JBIKIA010000696.1:0-2723 GCA_044361885.1 Prosthecobacter sp.
GAGCGTACCAGAAGTGATGACAGCTTTCTTGTTGTTCAGAGCAAAGACCGAAGGACGTGAGAGCACCTTAAAGCGGTCCGTCGTTTCTAGAGCGGAGACAAACACCTCCATACCTGAACCGATGGCGCCATAAAGATTGAGGCCACTAGCACCAGGAATGGCGTTGGCGAGATTCGTGCGGACATCTGGCACTCGGCCAAAAAGATCACGATTGGAGACAAAGTTGCCCGCCGTGAAATTCGGATTGGCACCATTGTTACTGACCTTGCTCAGGTAATCGATCCCAAAGTCGAACCCATCATCAAGGGTCAATTGTCCGATCACGGTGGAGAGATAGACCTGTGATGGTCTGCGATCTAGTTTGTCCAGCAGGCCGTTCACTTTCTCGATTTCGCTGGTACGTCCAACCACGAGGATAGAGTTCGCCATGGGATCGGCAACAACACGGGTTTTGCCAACGAGTACCGATATGGGCGCATTGTCCTCAGAAGGTCCCTGAATCAAATCAGCCCGTGAACCGATGCTCGAGGTGGAGGCGGAAGCTGTATCATCCGTGCTACCTCCACCGGAAGTGGAGAGAACCTGGCCACCGCGTGAACCAGTGGTCGTGCGGCCACCGAGTAGCTGGCTGCTCGTTGATGCGAAGCTCTGCTGACGCTGGCTTTGCAGACTGCCACCTCCGGGAAGTGCGGTCGTGCCGCCTGTGGGCTCCGTGAGGAGATCGACGACGGCAGCCATGACATCGACGGCAGCGGCGTATTTGAGCTTCCGCTCAAAGGGCACATCGACCTTCAGCGGCTTGTCGAACTCCGCAATCATGCTGGCGATGTAAGTGTAGTCAGCAGTGGATGCGACGACGAGGATCTGATTGAGACGCGTGTCAGCGACGACCTGCGCGGTGGTAGCGGGCTCGGAAGGAGAGTTCGGGATGACCCATTGGCCGTTGATAAAGACTGGGTTCACACGTGGGGCGTTCTCTCGCGGGTCACGATTTGAACTGCTGTTGTTGTTATTGTTGTCGTTGTCTTTGCGCCCATCGCTGGCGGCTGCACCGCGGATGGTGTTGACGCCTTTGGTCTCTTTTTCATCGGCCTGGGCCGTGAGCGTGGCCTGGATGATCTGGGCCACCGTGGCGGCGTCGGCATGCTCCAGCGGAATGAACTTGGTGACGAGTGAGGCGGCGCTGGCGGCGATGTCGATGGCTTCACGAATGCTGATGAGCTGCTTTACCACGGTGCTGCTCTCCGTGATCAAAAGACCAGGCGGCACGAGCACGGGAGTGATGCGGCCATAAACGCCGAGGCCGACGTGACCAGAGAGCATGGTGCCAGCGGTCTCGGGGTCGAGGTTGTCCAGCTTCATGAAGTAGGTGACGATGGTCTCCCCTACTGGGAGATCCTGCGCGGAGGTGTAAAACTTCACGCCATGAGAGAACTGGACGGCATTGGCTCCCTGATTGCGGGCAGGAAGGATGCGGGCGCTTTTCCCATCCGACTCCATGACGATGGCATAGCCGTTGGTCAGTAAAGTGGCCTCGATGAGTTTGATGGCCTCGGCCTTCTCGACGGCTCTAGGCGTGGCGAGGCTGACGGGCGCGCCTTCGAGGATACTGGTGTCTTTGATCAAGGTCACACCAGTGAGCAGCTCATAAATACTGAGCATATCCATGACCGGGTTGTTCGGGAACTGGAGGACGATCTTCTCCCCCTCCATGCGGATGGTCTGGGAGAGCGTGCTCGCGGCATCGCCACCGGGGGCTCCGCCCATGCCGGGAGGGCCGCCGAAGCCACCGCCAGGACCACCTTCACCGCCACCAAAGCGACGACGTCCACTTCCGGGACCGAATCCACCAGCCCCAGGAGGACCTCCAGGACCGGCAGGGCGGGCACCCTCCGCGCCCGCAGGCGGAACTGCAGGGCTGGCACCCTCGGCAGGTGCAACTGGAGCCGGAGTTGGGGCGGCAGCCTTGTCGGCTGAGTCTGAAGTCTGGGCAGCAGGTGCTGGAGCAGGTGCCGTGGGAGCAGGGGCGGCATCCTGGGCAGAAAGTGTGGCTGCGAGCGTGAGGGAAGTAGCGAGGGAGACGATGGAACGATGCATTTAGAAATGGGGGGAGGTGCAGTGCGTCAGTGAATCGATGAGCGAGGTGTCGTGTCAGGAGGTAGGTCGGAGATGGTTGTCACTTTCCGCCTTTGTCATCCTTCTCGATCCGCTCAAACTCTTTGCGGATGATGTTGCGGCGCTCCTCCTCGGGAGCATTGCGGAATTTCTCGTCGCTAAATTTGGAGCGCATCATGTCGCGGAACTTCTCTTTGGATTTGTCCGAGAGAGACTCGTATTTTTTGCGGTCTTCATCGCTGGGACCACGCCCCTCACGGCGGAAGCTGTCGCCACCAGGGGGGCGGTCTCCGCTGCCCTTATCGCTTTTCTCTTTCTTACCGCCCTTCATGTCAGCCGCAGTGATGGCGGCATAGCTGACCTTGACCTGCTCCCCGCCGATGGTGACAACGGCACGGCTGCGGGTGATGTCGGGTGCGGGCAGGGCTTCATTGAGCACCCAGCCTTGAAAATTAGGTTCGTTGGAGACGATGAAGCTCTCCTTGGTTTCCTTGTTAAAGATCGTCGCCACGGGTTTGCCATTGATGTAGGCGATGCCGGTGAGCACGAGATTATCGGACATATTCACCATGCGGGTGAAGGGCGAACTCGTGGTCACGGCAGCGAGA
>JBIKIA010000163.1:0-9221 GCA_044361885.1 Prosthecobacter sp.
GGCGGAGTTGAACAACTCGGAGTCGGTGGTGCCGGGTGAACTGTTGTTGTCTTTTGATTCACCGGAGGCGCTGAATGCGTTTCGGACGCGGGCAGGGCTGGCGGGGATTGAGATTCTATACAGCGATGCGCGGCTGAATGTGGCGCGGGTGAGGTATCGGGATGCGGGGAAGATGGCGAATGAACTGCGGGATCATGCGGCGGACTATGCGAATGTGGGGCCGAACTACCGTGCGTGGGTGCCGGGTGTGCCAAAGGAGCCGGTCAAGGATGCCGCGAATGCGGGCGGGGCAGCTCCTTTTGAGAGCAGCGGGCTGGAGATGATCGGCGCGAACCGTGACAGAAGCCGCTGGGGGGCGGGTGTGAAGGTGGCGGTGTTGGACACGGGGGTGACGGATCACCCAGATCTGGCAGGGGTGAAGATCACGCACACGGATCTGGTGAAGGATGGGCAGCCGATGCACGGACATGGGACGGCTATGGCGTCGCTCATTGCGGGGCGTGATGCGGTGCATGGTGGGGTGGCCCCGGCGAGTGAGATTCTGGATGTGCGGGTGGCGGACTCGACAGGGATGGGAAACACCGCGTTTGTGGCCCAGGGCATCCTTTACGCGGTGGATTCGGGGGCGCGGGTGATCAATATCAGCCTCGGCGCGGCGGCGGATTCGACGATGCTGCGGGAGGCGGTGGCGTATGCGATCAGCCGTGGTGTGACGGTGGTCGCGGCGGGGGGGAATGAGCAGGCGTCATCGCTGGCCTACCCGGCGAGCTATGACAAAGTCATCAGTGTGGCGGCGGTGGATGCGCAGGGGCGGCAGGCTTACTTTTCAAACTCGGGCGAGGGCTTGTTTATCTCGGCACCGGGGGTGGGGATCGTGTCCGGGTATAGCGGCGGAAAGACGGTCATCGGCAGTGGCACGTCTCAGGCTGCGGCTTTGGTGAGCGGCGGGGTGGCGGCGCTGCTGAGCCGGAATTATCAGGCGGCGAATATCCCGCTGGTGCTGACGAGCAATGCGGTGCGCACGGGGGCTCCCGTGACGCAGGTGGGGGCTGGTATCCTGAGGCTGCCGTGATTACCGGACGGTGATGGTGATTTGATTGCTGACGATTCCCACTGAAGTGACCGGGTTGGAGACGACGACATCATAGATGTAGTTGCCGGCGGTCGTGTCTGCGGTGGTATTTAATGTGGCATCGGTGGCTTCGGGGATGGCAACACCATCTTTCCTCCACTGATAGGTGAAACTGCTGCCGCCATCTGCTGAACCTGTAAAATTCAAGATCGCTCCGGGAGATACCGTGGTGCTGATGGGGGCGGTGAGTTCGGCTGTGGCTGTCTGGACGGGGTCCATCACGTTCAGTGGCACGTTGGCACTCATAATGCCCGCAGGGGTGACGATGTTCGAAACCTTGACGGAGTAGAGGCCGCTTTGAGTCGGAGTGGCGTCGTTGATGACATAGGTTGAGCTGGTCGCGTCCAGAATATCAGTGTTATCTTTGCGCCATTGATAGCTGAGATTCGAGCCGGTTGCGCTGACCGAGAAGGTGATGCCATCTGTGCCGGTGGCCAGGCTGCTGTTCGTGGGTGTGCGAGAGGCGATGATGTTGGAAACTGGAATGGCAATAAGGAGTTCGACCGGCGGACTGGCCGCGCCCAAAGGTACCAAGGCACTGGTGATGAGGACATCGTAACTGTCAGGATTGGAGATGTTGACTTCAGCACCCGTGACGACGGTGAGTGTGTTGAATGTCTCCCCATCCAGGTTCACGCCATTCTTACGCCACTGATAATTGAAGGGGCCGGTGCCCTGATTTGATACGGTGAAGCTGACAGAGGTGTTCGGCAGTGCGGCGACCCCTGTGTAGCTTTTGGCGATCTGAATGTTGCTGATGTTTTGTGTGACAAGGACCGCCAGTTCGTTGCTGGTCGCCGGGGTGCTGGTGACGGCGTTGGTGACCTGGACCTTGTAGGTGCCACTGTCGGCGACGGCAGTGGAGTTGATGGTGTAGGTGGCCGATTGAGCGGCCGTGATGGGGATGTTATTCCTGAGCCACTGGTAGATGAGCGGGGTTGAGCCGTTGGCCGTGGCGGTGAACTTGATGAGGCTGCCTGCGGCGATGGAGGAGGAGTTGATGGATTGCGTCGCGGTGACGGTGGTTACAGGAACTGCATGGGCGAGGGACTTGGCCGAGCTGGTGACGCCGCCCGGGGTGATATCGCTTTTGACGATCACCCGGTAGTTGCCTGCATGGTCCGAAGTCATGGAAGCTATGACGTAGGTTGAATTTGTCGCACCAAGGATGTCCACGGCGTTCTTTTGCCACTGGTAGGTGAAAGGACCGGTGCCCTTGTTTTCAACACTGAAGGTGATCTGCGCTCCATCGGGCTGCAAGGATGCAGTAGGTGTCTGAACGACGATGACATCACTGAGCGGGTCATTAACGGTCAGCGTTGCCGCCTGGGTGGTCACGATGTTGACATCAAGAGTCGTGTTGGAGACAGTTAACGTCTTTTTAATAACACAGTCGTAACTGCCTTGATCGGACTCATCGACTAATGAAAGAGACAGGTTGGAAGTGGTGGCGCCGGAAACTCCACTGCCATTGGTGAGATTGGTGCCGTTATGCCGCCACTGGTAGGAAAGGGTGGCGTTTGGATCATTGAGACCTCCCTGAACAGTGAAGTTAAAGCTGGCATTTTCACCTGGATCGACTGTCACTGGTTGTGGTTGTGGATCGATGGTGAAGGGCTTGGCTGAAAGCTGTGCTTTTCCGGAGCGGCGCTCACTGAATGTGGCCTTGGGCGGTGTGGGGAGCTGGTCGAGCAGGAAGTATCCTGCACCATAGGCACCAGTCGGGGAGACACCCTGCTGTGCTGGCAGGACGGTTTCGCCGTTGGAATTGAGGACAGCTTGTAGGCCGGCTATTTCACCGATGGTGGGGATGATGAGGCCTTGGAAAGCCACTGGACGCTTCACACTGCCATCCACAAGAACAAAGGTGCCAGAATAAGCGCCGGTCGCAGGGTTGACATTGAGGGTGACCTTGGTGGGATTGGCGGCTGGGAAGGTGGCTTTGTTCCCATTGTCGAGAGTGAGGTCTGTGTCAGGGTTCTGTGCCGCAGCGGCGAGACCTCCTTCAGCAAAGTCGAGTCGGGCGTTGTTGGCTACGTTGGTGAGATTCATCACGATGGGGGTGATGAGGGAGTTTGGCTCCTGGTACTCCCAGCCGCGAACATCCATAAAGGTGGCTGGGAAGCCGGTTTTGTAGAGGAGTTCCTTGGTGGGGGCGGCTGGGTTTTTGATCAGGCGTGCTTCACCATTGAAGCTGTTGAAGTAAAAAGCGTCGTTCGTGTCTCTGCGGCCGGAGCGCACACCGAGATTGGTGAGCAGGGAGCCGTTGTTGGCATAAAGCATTTGGAAGAGCATGACTTGTCCACTGCTGCTGATGATGGAGCTGCCGGTGATGCTGGTCCCTTCGGGCAGGCGCCCCGCGAAGGTACTGATGCCAGCGGCCGAGTTGCTAAGAGTCATGTAGCCATCGCCCTGGGGGATGCCTGCCTTGCCGAGGTCGGCAGCGCGAAGACTCAGGGCGAGGTTAAAGAGTCCGCCAAAACCGTTGAATCGCACGGGGAGACAAGGGTTACGCGAGGCTTCCCAGAACTGCCGGTGGCCGGAAAGGTCGGCAGAAAGGGTGCCATCAGAGATGGCTCCGATGAGGGTGCCTGAGACAGCAAAGACGTTGAAGCCGAGGTTGAGCGTTTTGCCTAACTTGCTTTTAAAGTTGATGCTGGCGAGGTAGATTTCGTTGCCGTTGTTCTGTCCGAGAAAGAGGCTGCCTTTGAGTGGGTAGGTGTCTTTGCCGAGCTGTAGGCTGGCGCTGAAGGCGGCATTGTCAGTGATGGTGAGGTTGAGCCGTCCGCCGTGACCTCCATTGAGCTCAGAGGAGGACGTGATGAGGGCTACATAGCTGCCGGTGGTGGCGGCGCGCATGGACTGGATGAAGATGGTGCCACTGACGATGTTACCCGAGCCTGTGGCGTTCTTCGCCTGGGCGGTGAATGTGAAGCTGCCAGAGCTGGTGGGCACGCCGAAGATCAGCCCTGTGGCTGCATTGTAGGCGAGTCCGGGAGGCAGGTTTTTGAGGATGAAACTGGTGGGTGTGTTTTGATCGAAAGGGTTGCCATTCTCATCTTTGGGGTAGGGCACATTGTAGGCATAAATGCTGCCGACGACTCCTGAAGGCGGTGCATTATTACCCGTCATGACGGTGAGTTGGGGCGCATTGGAGACGGCGAGGTGGAGGATGCCACTGATGGTGACGGGGAGTGAGCCGGGAGGGGTGAGGACGCAAGTGTAGTCGCCGCTGTCTGTGCCGAATGCCGCGGCATTGATGGAGAGGGTGGCAGAGGTCATGCCGCTGAAACCAGGCTGGTCGAGAGGGATGTTCACGCCGCCTTTGCGCCAGCGGTAGGTGAGAAAGGGGCCGGCCACGGGGGCGGTGAGTTTGACGGGTTTGCCGGGGGCGGCGACGATGATTCGGCGGGCTTTGTCCACGATGAGGACGTTGCAGGCGTTGGTGGTGTCGGTGCTGCCATTCGTGGCGGTGCCTTTGTAGATGCCGGCATCGGTCAGGGTGGTGGCATTGATGAGCAGGCGCTTGGTGATCTGTCCTTTGATGACAGTGCTGCCACGCCGCCAAGTGAACGTGGGCTCGGGGGCACCGACCACGGTGACGGCAAGGTCGAGGGGTTGGCCAGCTTCGATGAGCAGTTCATTCGGCAGAGTGGAGGTGATGTCTGCGGGAGTTCGGATGGCCAGAGTGGCTGGAGCGCTGGTGAGCGTGGTGGTGGCATTGCTGACGAGCACGTCATAGACGCCAGCGTCTCCGGCCTGAGCGTTGTCCAGGGTGAGTGTGGGGTCAGTCTTGCCAGTGAGGTTGGTGCCACCGCGCCGCCACTGGTAAGTCAGCGCCGTGCCGGTGGCGTTGACGCTGAATGCGGCGGGCTTGCCTGCGTTGACGACGATGGAAACGGGCTGTTTGGTGATGCTGGGATGGAGGTGACCAGGCGTCACTGTGATGGTGAAGTTCTGAGCGGTGGTATTGCCATCCAGATCACGCGCGCTGAGGATGACATTGCGTGTGCCAGCAGCCAGACCGGTGATCTTGATCTGGCCGTCCTGTATGACGACGGTTGCTATATTGGCAGAGACATCGTTGACGGAATAAGCGAATGGCGAGATGACCGAAGCACTGAGGACGCGGACTGTTTGGTTTACGTCCATGTTTGCCGGTGCAGTGGCGGCATTCATGGGGATGGAGGTGAATGGGACGAGGGTTCCATCCACAATAAGGCTTTTATCGGAAGTGTAGGAACCGATGGGCACGGCGGAGATGGCATCGACGACAGCCATGCCGCTGGTGGTGACACGGCCAAAGGCGGTGAAGCCACTGTTTTGGTTGTCCAGGTTGGCGGCGTTGTTGCCGAGATTGAAGAAGAAGTCGCTGGTGGCGCTGTCTGGTGAGCCTAGATAGCCGAATGAATCGTCACGATCGACGGTTCCAGCACCGTTGCTGAAGCTGGAGTTTCTGGAGCCGATTTTGGCAGAGGCGATGGTGCCACGGAGATTGGAAATGCCAGGTTCGTTCGTGGGTGAGGTGCGCTTGGAGATGCTCTCGAAGCTTCTCGGTGCGGCGATGGCTCGGATGCTACCGCCCTGGAGGATGAAGCCAGCGATTAGCCGGTGAAAGGCCATGCCGTTGTAATCACCCGCATTGACATAAGCGAGGAAGTTGGCCACGCCCTGTGGGGCGAGGCTGGGGTAGAGCATCATGTCGATGTTACCTTTGGTCGTGATGAGACGAACGGCGGTCTCGGCATCTGGGTCGGTGAATTTGTCAGCCAGACCGATTGTTGCGGGTGTGCCAAGGCCGACGGTGAGGTTGGAGATGGGGGTGGCGGCCGTGGGTGGTGCGAGAGTGTCCAGAACACGCAGGGTCAGGGTGGCTGTAGCAGAGCCACCCCCAGTGAAGTTGGCCAAGAGGGGACAGAGGAAGGTGCCATCGGCTAGGGGGGTGCCGCTGATGAGGCCTGTTTCGTTGTTGAAACTGAGGCCATTGGGGAGTCCGCCGACGCTCCATCCGGTGCGCTCGATGGTGGTGGAGGTGCTGACCTGATAGGTGAAGGTCTGGCCTTTCTGCGCGGGCTGAAAGAGGCGTGGCATGGTGAAGCCCGCCTTGGGTGTGGCGGTGGCGCTGGCGCTGCTGAGTGAAACGATGGATTCACTGTTGCCGACAGCACGGACGATGAATTCGTAGGCGGTGCCAGCCGTCAGGGGGGCGAAGTTGGTGGCAGTCGGCAGCCCATCCGCGCCGACGGTGCCAGCGATGGAATTGACGCTCACACGGGTGACGTTGGCGGGGACGGCGCGGGCAAATTTGTAGTTAATGGTGGTGCCGGCAGGCCGGAGGAGGATGTCAAAACCGCCCTCAGTGCTGGAGTTGTCTTTCCAAGTCAGGTCGATGGTGCCGTCCATGCCGGCGGAGGTGGTGGCAGTGAGGTCCGATGGAGGGGCGAAGGTGGAGGTGCTGGCCTGGGCAGTGTTGGCAGCAAAGGCGGAGTAAAGGCGGGTAGCGGTCGTGGTGCCTGAGGGGGTGTATTGATACAAAGCCCGGATGCGAAACTCGGCGGTGGCGTTTTGGGAAGCGGGGACGAGAACGCTGCGGACGTTTTCGCCCACGTCACCGAAGTTTTGAAAGGCGGGAGGAGTGGACTCAGTGATGAAGCGGAACTCGATGTTGTAGCCGGTCTCATTTTGAGAATTGTCTGCCCAGCTCAGCAGAAGCTGATTTTCTCCGGCGGAGCTGGCATTGAGGTCGGTAGGCGCGTTGAGATCCGGTATGATGAAGGCGTGCGGCGTGTTGGCTGTGTTGGTGTCGGAGGAGGTCTCACTAAAGTTAGTGACCTCGCTGCCACGAATGGCACGAACACGAAACTGGTAGGGCTTGCCGGGTATGAACTGGATATTGCTGTTAGTGCCGGGGTAGCGGATCTTATTGAAGAGGGTGATCTCCTCGATGTTGAAGGAGACGGTGCCCAGGTCCCTCCAACTGGCATCTGTCATGCCGGTGACGATTTCTCGCATCTGAACCTGCTGGTCTAGTTCTGTGTAGGAGTTGTCATTCCAAGTGAGTTTGAAAAAACCATCGCTGAGACTGGTCCCTGCACCTGGGTCGAGATCCTGCTGGGAGCAGGCGATGCCTGTGGGGGCGGAAAAAGCGGCTCCGGTGGGGGCCGGGGGGGCGACGGTGGGGATGATCAGGGCGCTGCTTTCGATGGCCGTGCCATTGCGCTTCCAGGCTTCGACACGGAATTGGATGATGTTACCTGGATCGACCGCTTCAATGGAGAAGGTGACCTGGGTGGAGTCGGCGGACAGATTGCGAGCGGTGTAAAAGGGGCCGACGTTGCCCAGGCGGACGCTGATGATGTAGCCCTCTTCATCGATGGCATTGTCCTCCCATTCGATACTCCATGTGCGCCAAGTGCTCGTTGGGACTGAGCTGGTGCCGTTTGCTGGATTGCCAAAGTAGGAATGTCTCAGTTCGCCACCGGTCGGAGCTGCGGGCGCTTTGCCATAAAGATTCGTCACTGATAACAAGGCGCATCCCATGGTGAAGAGCGCAAAAGTGCGAAGATGGAAGAGTTGGGAAAAGTGGGCTGTCTGCATGGTCGGTCAAAAAAGCAAAGGCCCCATCAGGAGAGCTGATGGGACGGAGGGTTAGGAGATGTGGTCGGAGGGGATGTCAATCGCCATGGGGCAATCAGGGGTCGACGGTCAATACGTTGGCGCTGGAGGTGACGCCGGCGATGGAGGCCACATTGCTGACAGTGACGGTGTAGCTGCCGGAGTCAGCCACGGAACTGCTGGCGATGGGGTAGGTAGAACTGGTGGCTCCATTGATGATCTCACCGTCCTTTTTCCACTGGTAGCTCAGTGGTGCCGTTCCCTGAGCAGTGGCGGTGAAGGTGATGGATACATTGGATGCGATATTGGCCGTGGATGGACTGCGTGTGATGGTGACTGCGGTGACGGGATTATTTACGGCCAAGGTTGCTGCCTCACTGGTGATGGAAATGGTTCCATTGCTGATGATGCAGTCGTAGTCTGCCTGGAAGGATTCGGTGGCGGCTCCGAGGTTGAGTTGGCTGGTGGTGGCTCCTGAGAGAGTGTTGCCATTCTTCCGCCAGCGATAGGTGAGGGTGCCCTGATAGCCTGCTGTGACACTGACATTGAAAATGACGTCAGTTCCAGGATTGACAGTCTGGTCTGCTGGTTGGGTGGTGATGGTTATGGGTTGGCCCTGGAGGGTAACTTTGCCGGAGTTGATCTTGGACTTAGTGATGCTGGGCAGGAGCTCTGGCAGAAGGAAGTAACCTGCTCCCCGAACGCCTTCGCCAGGGATTTCGTTGGCGAGGATGACGTTACTCGCATTCACGACGGCCGGTGTGTGGGGGATGGCGGGGATGATGAGACCCTGGTAGGTGACGGTGCGTCTGATCGTGTTATCGAGAAGTTCGAAGGTGCCGTTGAAATTGCCGGTGTCTGTCTTGACGGAAAGGTTGGTTTTGGCATCGCTGGAGAATGGATAGCTGACGCTGTTGACGGTGGTGAGACGCACGTTGCGGTCAGGGTTTCTGGCTGCGGTGGAGAGACCACCCTCGCTGAAGTCGATGACGGTGTTGCTGGCAGATGTGGAGACATTTGGGAGCCCCATGACGATATGGTTGAAGCCATTTTTGTAATAGACGCCACCGAGGATGCTAAGGAAGGTTTCGGGGATGCCTGCCTGATAATTACGTTCGGCGATGGGCTGGCTGTCCTTGATCCATCGCATCTGGCCGTCTACACGAAGCTGCGGGATGGCGGCAGTGCCTAGATTGGTGTCCCCGATGTCGATCTGGGCGAGCACGGAGCCGGTTTTTTTGTAAAGCATGAGGAACATCATGGCCTCGCCATTGGGGCCGACCATGGAGCTGGAGGTGATGCTGGTGCCATCTGCCATCCGCCCACTGAAGGTGGCGATGCCTTTGGTGTTCACGAGCATGTTCAGGTAGCCACTGCCTTGTGGGGTGAGGAGGTCGCCCTCATCGGTGCTGTCCAAGTTCAGCCCCAGGTTGTAGGAGATGCTGGTGGGGGTGGCTCCGTATTGGCAGGGATT
>JBIKIA010000697.1:0-2716 GCA_044361885.1 Prosthecobacter sp.
ACGTCCGACATGAAACTCGCCTCATTCCTCCTTGCCGCATTCGCTACTTCCATCTCCGCCGCCGACTGGCCTTCGTGGCGCGGTCCCACGGGTGACGGTCATGCGGCTACGGGACAAAAACTGCCGGTGAAATGGAGCGAGGGCGAAAACGTAGTCTGGAAGACCGAGCTGCGTGGTCGTGGGCATGGTTCGCCGATTGTCGTCGGGACTCAGGTGCTGCTCGCGACGGCGGATGTGGAGACGGAAGAGCAACTCGTGCTCTGCATTGATCGTGGCACCGGAAAGCAGCTCTGGGAGGCCGTGGTGCATCGCGGAAACCTGAACACCAAAGGCCACAAAATCTCCTCGCAGGCCTCGTCGGATGTCGTGAGCGATGGCGAGCGGCTTTTCGTCAACTTTTTGAACAACGGAGCCATCTTCACCACCGCGCTCGATTTGAGCGGAAAGCAGCTCTGGCAGCGCCGCGTGTGCGATTTTCAGGTGCATCAAGGGTTTGGCTCCTCGCCGGTCGTTTATCAGAACATCGTGCTCCTCTCTGCCGATCATCGCGGCGGCGGCAAGATGACTGGCCTCAACAAGCTCACCGGCGAAATCGTGTGGCAGCAAGATCGCCCGCCCGTGGCGAACTACGCCACGCCCGCCGTCCTCACTGCCGCGGGCAAGGTCCAGGCCGTGCTCGCGGGCTGCAACAAAGTGGAGAGCTTTGACCCGATCACCGGCACGAAACTCTGGAGCATCGACGGTAGCACCGAGGAAACCGTGGTCACCGCCGTGACCGATGGCAGCCGCGTTTTCCTCGGCGGCGGTTATCCAAAGAACCACACCTTGGCGCTTGAGGCCGACGGCTCCGGCAAGATCGCCTGGGAGAACGTCACCAAGACCTATGTACCCTCCATGCTCGTCAAAAACGGCCACGTCTTCGCCATCGGCGATGCAGGCCGCGCCGCCTGCTGGAAGTCCGCGACGGGTGAGGAACTCTGGAATGAAAAAGTGGACCGCGAGTTCTACGGCTCGCCAGTGATGGCCGACTCGCGCATCTATGTGACGAGCAAAAGCGGCATCACTTCCGTCTTCGAGGCCACACCGGAGAAATTCACCCTCCTCGGCCAAAACCAGCTCGGCGACGAATGCTTCAGCACCCCCGCCATTTGCGACAACCGCATCTACCTCCGCTCCGCCAAGACCAGCCCGACGCGGCAGGAGTATCTATGGTGTGTCGGTGAGTGAACGGTCTGCTAGCTGCGTTATCACCGCATGAGAGCCACCTTTCTCCTCACCGCCTGTTGTCTCACCTCACTCATCACCCGCGCGGGTGATTTGCAGCCGCCGATCACCACCGGGCAACGTGTCGCCACCTGTGGGCATAGCTTTCATGTCTTCACCTATCGCCATGTCGCGGAGATGGCTCTGGCAGCGGGACTGAAGCATGAACTCGCAGGCATTTCGAGCATCGGCGGCTCCACGGTGCAAAAGCATTGGGCGGTGCCAGAGGAGAAGAGCGCGGTGAAGCAAGTGCTGAGGGCAGGCAAGGCCGATGTGCTCACGCTTTCGCCCATCTGGCTGCCGGACGAAGCCATCGAGCAGTTCGTAAAGCTCGGCATCGAGCACAATCCAGCGCTGCGCATCACCGTGCAGGAATACTGGATGCCGAACGACGAGTATGAACCCGTCTATCCGCTGCAAACACGCAAGAAGGTCGATCACAACGCCGCCGACCTCGCCAAGCTGAGCGATGCCACCCTGCGTTATGCGAAGGACATCGAAGACCTCGTGCGCGGCATCAACCAGCGCCTTGGCAAAGACGCCGTGCTCATCGTGCCCGTCGGCATTGCGGCGGTGACCTTGCGCGAAAAAATCGTCAAAGGCGAAGCCCCCGGCCTCAAAGCCCAGGCCGACCTCTTTCGCGACAATTGGGGCCACGCCAATCCCCCGCTGCAAATCCTCTCCAGCTACTGCCACTTCGCCGTCATCTACCGCCGCAGCCCCGTCGGTCTCCCCGTGCCTCCCGCCTTGCGCACGCTGAAGGATTTTGGTGAGGACGACAAGGCCAAGATCAACACCCTGCTCCAGCAGATCGCGTGGGATACCGTCAGCGCTCATCCGATGAGCGGTGTCACGAAGCACTCCAACCCGTAATCGCCTCTTATCATGCTCCGCGTCTTTCTTTTGCACCTTCTCTTATCCGCCACAACCTTGGCGTGCGCTGACGAACCCTTGCCCACTACGCTGATGACCACGCGTGGCAAACCGCTTGCCAGCGAAGACTTTGCCGAGGTGCCTGCGCCGTTCACGGGCAAGCCGGTCGGCTTTGCGAGTGGCTTCGCCGGCTGGCGATACAACAGCGCGACCACGGGCGGCAAATCGGGCCGCTGGTAGATCGCGCAGGGTGAGTTTCGCGGCATCAAGACACCTGGCGCGAATCATCCTGCCACGGCGTCGTTTGGCATCCAGTATCAAAACGTGATCATCCAGTGCGCCGTGTGCTTAACGACGTGCCAGACGAAGGGCAAAAATATCGCTCGCTGTTCGTGAGGGGACACACGGCGATGCTATGCACTAACCATGCGTGGCCACCACGCCGCTGCTGGCCAGCGCATCGAGATGCGGCGACTTGATGTCCTTCATTACGCCATGAATGCCGAGATTGGCGTGCCCATGGTTGTCGGTGTAGATGAGGATGATGTTGGGGCGCTGCTCCGCAGCGAATGGCGAATGC
>JBIKIA010000698.1:0-2711 GCA_044361885.1 Prosthecobacter sp.
GTTGTAAGGATACCAACCATCATGAATACCCGCCTATCCCTTCTCCTCGGCCTGAGCCTCCTGAGCTTCACCACGAGCCAGGCTGCAGATGCCCCCAAAGTGGACTTTGCCATGCATGTGAAGCCGCTGCTCACCAGCCGCTGCATCAACTGCCACAATACCGGCACATTGCTCGGTGAACTCAGCCTGGAGAATCGTGCGATGGCCTTCAAGAAACGTGTGAATGGCCCCATCATCCTGCCTGGCAAGCCGGACAGCAGCATGCTCTATATTGTGCTGAAACTTCCCGCGAAGAATCTGAAGGCAATGCCAGCCTCTGGTCATCGGGTGACGGACACCGAGATCAACCTCATCTATGACTGGATTAAGCAGGGTGCTGAATGGCCGGAGGGCAAGGAAGGTGTGATCAAGCCGATGAAGACGAAGTCGGACAACTCGTAACGGCCCTCAATGCTCAATCACCTCACCCACGCACGAGCCAGAAGGCGGCGATCAGGGTGAGGGTGAAAAGCGTCCACTCAAAGGGCTTCTGCGGGATGCGCTTGAGGATCTGCCAGCCAAGCAGGATGCCGATGATGACAAATGGCAGCAGGGCGAGATTCGTGGCGAGTGATCGTGGATTGATGATCCCGAGATCGGCGGAGAACGGCACTTTGAAAAGATTGATGAAGAGGAAGAAGCGGCTGAAGACGCCGAGGTGCTCCTTCTTCTCCAAATGCTGGGAGAGTAGATAGACGGTCATCACCGGACCCGCTGCATTGGCGAGCATGGTGACGATGCCTGCGCAAAGACCCATGCTCCAGGAAAAGGCTTTGTGCTGGGTCAGGAGGATAAAGTCCTGCCGCCTTGCATTCAGCAGCAGGTGGAAGGCGAGCAGACCGATGATCAGCCAGCCGATGATGGGGCGCGCGAGGGTGTTGTCGATATGACCGAGCAGAAACCAGCCGATGATCACGCCCACAATGGCGGGCGGAACCATGGGAATGATACGCCTCCAGGAACCGCCATGGCGGTTGAGATAGAAGCCCATGAAGTCCGCCACGATCAGCAGAGGCAGCACGAGGCCGACACTGGCCTTGGCTCCAAAAGCCTGGGCCATGAGCACCACATTCAGCGTCGCGGTGCCGGAGAGCCCCGCTTTGGAAAGGCCGATGCAGACTGCCGCGACGGATGCCAAGAGAAAAACCTGCGTGTCCGCCTTGAAAAGCGTGTACTGCGGCAGCCAGTCGGTGAGAAAGTTCAATGCGCTGAACTTGGATCAGGGAACGATGGTCACCGGCGTGCCGACTGGCGCGATGGAATAGAGCTTGGTCACCATGTCGTATGGCATGCGCACACAGCCGTGGGAAGCGGGTGAGCCGGGATTCGGGATGTAACCCGCGTGCATGCCGACGCCATTGCCGGTGAGACGCATCCAGTAAGGCATTTTGGCTCCCACAAAACTACCG
Organism: Prosthecobacter sp.; assembly: GCA_044361885.1. GTDB lineage: Bacteria > Verrucomicrobiota > Verrucomicrobiia > Verrucomicrobiales > Verrucomicrobiaceae > Prosthecobacter. Next base: position 1,449 of record JBIKIA010000698.1, read on the forward strand.
CCTGAAGGCACACGATGCATGCCTGCTGTAGCGTTGCTGCGGACGGTGTTGCCACTGGCATCCACGATGGTTCCGTAGCGGTTCGAGCGCTTGTTCACGACCTTCTCCGAGATGCGGAAGGTGCCAGTGGGCGTGGGGAAACCACTACGACCCGTCGCCACATAGGACCATCCGACGTTCTGACTGTTGCGGAAGATGTAGGCCTTCTGCTGACTGAGATCGATCGTTACCCGAACAGGACCGGGTTGACCTGCGCCGTGCCATACATAGAGCGGACTATTCGAGGAATCCACGGGCTGCACGACGAGCGGTTTGCGGATCACTTCCTGACGAACGAAGGCAGTCGGAAGAAAGTTCGACGGCAACTGACAGGCACTTAGGCTGACCAAGGAAAAGGCGGCAAGGAAAAGGCGTGCAGTATTCATAGCGACTGTGCTTGTAGCAAACTCTGTGTCAGATGCCAGAGCATGATATAGGAAACTTCAAATCACCCAATCTACTCATTGTGGTAATTACATTATGTTTACTCAATAAATTTGAAGGGACTTATATTCAATAAAGTTCTCATTCAAGCAACTTTACTTCATGCTCTTCTGATACGCCTCCGCATAGCGCCTACCGAGTTCGCGAAAGGAGGCGGAGTCGAAGTGGATCTTGTCCCCTTTGTGCTTCAGCCCCTCGGCACTGACAAAGGCTGTATGGGACACTTTCTTTTCCAGGCTCTGATGTGCGGCATCGACGATGACTATCTCGGGCGTCCAAGGCACTTCCTCAAACTTGCCCATCTGCCCGGCGATGAAAGGCATCAGAGGTGCCTTCAGTTCCTGGCGGAGACGTGCGATGAGATCATGCAGTTTGGCCTCGTAGGCGGGTGCCAGTTCAGGCTTGCAATCGCTCTCCCCCTGATGCCAGAGGATGCCTTTGAGGGTGCCTGCGGGCAGAGCAGGCGCAGCACGTTTGGCCATGTCATCCCAAGGATAGCATTTCGTAGCAGGATAAAAGACACCTGGCTTCCAAGTGTCTATCGGCGAGCCACCGACGGCACAGGGAATGAGACCGATGGTCACGCCTGGATTCGCCTCGGCGATGATCTGCCCGAAGGTCTTGCCGAGGCCGACTCCGGCGGCGGGTTTGTCGAAGTGCATGGGATCTACCGCAGGCACCCACTTGCCTTCCTTGCTCAGCATGAGCACTCGCGGATGCGGCGTCTTGTCCTGCTCTTCCACCACACCTCGGCCAGCCATGTTCGACTGACCCACGAGC
>JBIKIA010000699.1:0-2709 GCA_044361885.1 Prosthecobacter sp.
GTGACCACCTGTGGCTGTTCGCCGTCCCGGCCGACGGGCCTCGCCTTTTCTACGAGGGTGCGGGCTACCGGGGCGGCTCGCGGATGACGCCGACCGAGGGCGCTTTCTGGCTCGGCGTGCCGAACCTCATGTTCATCACGCAGCCTTGGAACCAGCCGCCTGCCATGTCGCGGGAGAAAGCCTGGAAATCGATGACCACCAAGGAGCAGTATGCCATTTCCTTCGAGCCGCTAAAACGCGTCCAGTGGGCCGCCGTCGGGTCGGGCGGGATTGGTGGTCTAGCGGAGGTTCCCGACATCGTCACCCTGGCAAAGGGCTACCCCAACTTCACCGGCATCTACCTCGACGATTTCGTCACCAGACCTTACACCAAGCGTGCCGACGGAACCAGGGTCGGAACACCGGCGATGACCGAGGCGCAGTTGAAATCCTTGCGCGACCAGCTCGGTAAAGTGGGGCGTCCGATGGAGATTTGTACAACCATCTACAGCGAGGAATTCGACCGCAAGCATCCCGACTTCAGGGACTGTGAACCGCCGCTGACGGACCAGATGAAGCACTTTGACGTGGTCGTGTTTTGGACAGCGAAGAGCGCGGATCTGCGCGACCTGGAGAAGAACATGGCCTTGCTGGAATCCATCAAGCCGAAGACCTGCCGCATCGCGCTGGGCATCTATCTCTGGGGTTACTGGGACAAGGATCCGGCGAAGGCGGATGATAAGACCTACGTGATGGGGCAGCCCGTGCCGCTGGACCTCATGGAACACCAGTGCAGCCTCGGCCTGAAGTGGCTCAAGGAAGGCCGCGTCTCCGATCTCGTCATCCTCGGCCTCGCCGGGATCGACCAAGGCATCCCCAGCGCCCCGTGGATGCGCGATTGGATCAAGCAGCACGGTGACGAGAAGCTGAGTCCATAACCTTATCTGCCGTTTGCCTTGACTGACACTCCTATCATTTCCCTCATGAAACCTCTTCTTTTGTTCTTTCTCGCTGCCGGTCTTGGCGGCTTCTGCGGCGGTGCCGAGCCTCCCCAGGTTTTTCGTAACTTCATGCCAGATGCAGGACCCTCCGCCTTCGGTGTGGTGCTGGGGCCTGAGCTGACGTTGATTTATGATCCTTTGCGTGGTGGAGTGAATCAGGTCTGGCGCGGCACGCTGGATCTGGCACCCACCCGCCGTGCCAAGATCAACGAACCCGCCGCAGTGGGGGGTGCGGTGTTTTATAAGGAGGTCATGGTGCAGCCTTTGCGGGTTGGTTCCGCAGACGCAGTGCCAATGCGTCGCTTCAAGGGGTATCGTTATGAGCAAGACGCGGTGGTGTTCGACTACACGTTGGATGGGGTGCTGATTCGTGAAACCATGCACGCCGGGGCCGATGGTGGGGTGGAGCGGATGCTGTCCGCGCCGCCGGGCACGGTGCTTTTTTATCTGGCCGAGCCGCAGGGCAGCTCGCGATTGACGATCACCGGCGCGGAGGAGATCCGCCCTGGCATCTGGCGGCATGAGGCAGTCGAAGGTTCGCCACTCACCCTAACCATTCAGCCTGTTGAGAAACCATGATGAGGTCCATGTTCGCTTTTTTACTGACGCTGGCGACCTCCGCAATCGCCAACACCTACGAAATCGAGGAAATCGCCCTGCCATCAGGCCTTTCACCGGAGCTGTCCGGGATCACCTTCACGCCCTCCGGTGCGCTGGTGGTGGTGAACCGGCAGGGCGAGGTCTGGATCACGCCCGATGCAAAGGCGGGCGATTGGCAGCGCTTTGCCTTCGGCCTCCATGAACCGCTCGGAGTGCTGGCCTTGTCCGACTCCGAGATCCTTGTCACGCAGCGCCCGGAACTGACCCGACTGCGCGACACGGATGGCGATGGCGTGGCCGATCATTACGCGACGGTCAATGACGACTGGCAGGTGACCGACAACTGGCACGAGTTCACCTTCGGTCTGCGGCGTGATGCGAGTGGTGACTTCATCTTCGCCACCGGTCTGCCGGACACGGCGGGGAAAATCAGCACGCGCTTCCCGCGCGAGCCGCTGCACATGGAAAAAGTGCATCAGGAGGCCAAGCCCTCGCCGGGACGCTACGAGGGCTGGGTGCTGAAGGTCTCACCAGACGGCAAAATGACCCCCATCGCCTCCGGCTTCCGCACAGGATCAGGCGTAGGCTTGAGCCCCGAGGGAGACCTCTTCGTCACCGACCAGCAGGGCGACTACATTGCCACCAGCACGCTCGTGCATGTGCAGCCGGGGCGGTTTTATGGTCATGCCGCCTCGCTGAAATGGCGTGAGGATTATCGCGGCCCGGTGGATCTGAAGACACTGACCAAACTCCGCAGTCCCGAGGCCGTGGCGCTGCCGCATGGAGCGATGGGTGGCAGCCCCGGTGAACCGGTGTGGGACACCACGGGAGGCAAGTTCGGACCGTTTGCCGGACAGGTTTTTGTCGGCGACTTCACCAAGCTGATCAGCCGTGTTTATTTGGAGAAAGTTGCGGGCGAATACCAGGGGGCCTGCTTTCCCTTTATCCGCGACGCCGCGGGCCTCGCTGCGATCCAGGCAAATAGCGGCAAGGACAATCTCACCATCCCCGCTGGCGGCGAGGGCCTGAAGCATTTCCGCGACGTGCCGCCGCGGTCTGGCACCCCGTTGCGGGCAGGCAACATGCGCATGGCCTTCGCGCCCGATGGCAGCCTCTACGTAGCACAGAC
>JBIKIA010000700.1:0-2704 GCA_044361885.1 Prosthecobacter sp.
GGGGCTCTGAATCCAAATACACCAGCGTATCTGCGCCGATCACCAAGGCGTCAGGATGCAAAACCGCGCCAGCAACCGCCTTGCGACGGGCGTTCTCCACCGTCAGATCCTCCGGCGAGAGACTGCCATCGTGCGCTTCCTCGACCTCCGGCACCACGATTTCGAATTCATAACCCGCCTCGCGCATCAATTGAACCCGTCTGGGTGATTGGGAAGCAAGCACGAGCCTCATTTCAGGGTTTGCCAACTCCACCTTACTCATGTCCCCAGATCCTCGATCAGCAGCACCTCATCCGCCCGCAGCATGGCATCACGATCCTGAAAGGTGCGGTAGCGATAGTAGCCCGTCTTGCCGATGAATTTCGGTGATCCTTTGCAGAGAAACTCACGTCCATCCTTGAGCGTGATTTTATGATTGCCGCCCGTCTGGCAACTGCTCAGCAGACTCGCAATGAAAAGAGGTAGAATGAGGCGCAAAACAAACATGTCGGACTAGTGACAGCACTGGAGAGAAAAACGTTCGCCGCATTCCTCAAGCAAGCCTATTTTCCAAACGAATGCCCGCCACCACCTTTCTCAGAGAATTCTTCCGCAATTGGAAAACCGTCGGTGCAGTGGCCCCCTCCAGTCCCGGTCTGGCTGCTGAGATGATGAAATCCGCCGGAGTCGGCGAGGCTCGGCACATCCTCGAACTCGGTCCTGGCACAGGTGCCTTCACCACCGCGATTCAGGACGCCATGCCGAAAGGCAGCCACTACCTCGGCATCGAGATCAATGCCGCCTTTGCTGATCAACTCCGTTCGCGTTTCACCGGCATGAGCTTCGAAGTCGCAGGGGCTCAGGAGTTTGATTTCAAAACCTACCTTATCGGCAAACCACCCATTGATGTAATCGTCAGCGGCCTGCCTTGGACGGCATTCCCACCGTCGCTTCAGGAGGCGATTCTTGGCAACGTTCTGCCTCATCTCAGCCAGGGCGGACGTTTCGCCACCTTCGCCTACTTTGGCTTTCACCTGCTGCCCAGCGGCCGGCGCTTCCGCCAACTTCTCAAGCAGCACCTCACGGGCGTGAAAACCAGCCAGGTCGTCTGGCCCAATATCCCGCCCGCCTTCGTCTATGTCGGTGGCAAGTGATCTCAGGCGAGGATGCCTTTGACCAGGTGCCCGTGAACATCGGTGAGTCGATACCGACGGCCCTGGAACTTGTAGGTCAGACGCTCGTGGTCGATGCCCAGCAGGTGCATGATCGTGGCATGGAAGTCATGGATGTGCAGCCCGTCCTTCACCACGTTGTAGCCGAAGTCGTCCGTCTCCCCATAGACGCTGCCCGCCTTCACGCCACCACCCGCCATCCAGGCGGTGAAGCAGCGCGGATGATGATCGCGACCAAAGTTAGGCTGGATCTTACCCTGGCAGTAGTTCGTACGGCCAAACTCCCCGCCCCAGACAACCAGCGTATCGTCCAGCAGTCCGCGTTGTTTCAGATCCTTCACCAGGGCCGAGCTTGCCTGATCAGTCTCTTTGCAGAGCTTCGGTAGAGCACTAGGCAGACCGCCGTGGTGATCCCAGTCCTGATGATAGAGCTGGATGAAACGTACGCCGCGCTCGGCAAGTCGGCGAGCTTGCAGACAGTTCGCTGCAAAGGTGCCCGGCGTCTTCACATCGGGACCATACATGTCGAGGATATGCTGCGGCTCGTCTTCGATACCCGTGGCCTCGGGGATGCTGCTTTGCATTCGATACGCCATCTCATAGTGGTCGATTCGGCTCTGGATCTCCATATCCGGCGTGCCTGTGAACTGATGCTCGTGCAGCTCCTTCAGTCGATCCAGCATCTGGCGGCGACTGCTCGCATTGATGCCCTCGGGGTTGCCGAGATAGAGCACTGGGTCCTTCGCAGCGCGGAAAAGCACCCCCTGATGCTTCGTCGGCAAAAAGCCGCTGCCCCACAGATGCGAACCAAGCGGTTGGCCGCCCTTCCCTTTCGTGATCAGCACGGTGAAACTCGGCAGGTTCGAGTTATCCGCGCCGAGTCCATAGCTCAGCCATGCGCCCATGCTCGGACGTCCGGCGATCTGCGAGCCCGTCTGGAAAAAGGTCACACCAGGGCCGTGATTGATGCTCTCCGTGAACATCGAGCGGATCACGCACAGATCATCCGCGATGGCCGCCGTGTGCGGAAGATGCTCCGAATACCAGCCACCCGCCTGCCCATGCTGAGTGAACTTGAACGGCGACCCCACCATCGGAATCGACGACTGATTCCCCGACATGCCCGTCAGCCTCTGCGTGCCGCGCACCGAGTCCGGTAGCTGCTCGCCATGGTGCTTGTTCAGCAGCGGCTTGTAATCATAGAGATCGAGGTGCGACGGTCCGCCCGACATGAAGAGGTAGATGATCCGCTTCGCCTTCGGCTGCCAGTGCGTACCATCGAGCACACCACGATCCTGTGGAGCCGCGTCCTTCGCCAGCATCTCATTCAAAGCCATCCCACCCAGGCCCATACCAAAGCGGTTGAGTAGTTGGCGACGATTCAAAAGGTCATTCATCGAGTTCATGAGTAAGAAGGGTTAACGTTTCACCACACAGGCATCGTGGTTCATCAGCGCCTGTGCCAGCACGGCAGCAGCAGCAGCTTCGGGGAGAGGAATGGTGGCATCGCGTTTGGCATTGCCCGTCTTGAAGAGTGCCTCCGCTTCCTTGGG
>JBIKIA010000164.1:0-9173 GCA_044361885.1 Prosthecobacter sp.
GCGAGTACATGGAGAAGCACAGCGTCAGCCGCCTCATCGGAGCGCCTCCCGGCTACGTCGGCTATGAAGAAGGCGGCCAGCTCAGCGAAGCCGTGCGGCGTCGGCCTTACAGCGTCGTCCTGTTCGACGAGGTCGAAAAAGCGCACCCGGATGTCTTCAACACGCTGCTCCAGGTGCTCGACGACGGACGCATCACCGACGGCCAGGGCCGCACGGTCGATTTCAAGAACACGGTCCTCATCATGACCAGCAACATCGGCAGCAGCGCCATTCAGGACGTCAGCAATCCTGAACAGCGCGACGCGTTGGTGCGCGACAGCCTCAAGCAGTTCTTCCGCCCCGAGTTCCTCAACCGCATCGACGAGATCGTTATCTTCGACCGCCTCGACGCCGCGCAGCTCGACCAGATCGTCAAGATCCAACTCCAGCGCGTCATCGACCGCCTCGCGAAGCAGAACATCCACCTCACCGTCACCGACGACACCACCCGCTACCTCGCCGACGCCGGCTTCGATCCCGTCTATGGCGCACGTCCCCTGAAACGCGCCATCCAAAAACACCTCCTCGATCCGCTAAGCTTGGCGGTCCTCGAAGGCGGCTTCAAAGACGGCGATCACATCACGGCGGTGATGAAGGGCGGAAAGCCGGTGTTTGAGAAGAAGTGAGGCTTATCCCTCGCCTTGTGCTCCTCGCGGTCTCCGTTATTGTCCCACATGACCGATGACCTCCAGGAACCTATTCGCCGGAAGGTGGGAGGCAGTCTCTCCCGACTGCCACCACTGAAGCGCCTGGAAATGCTCCGCCAAAGTGCGCGGCGGCTGCGCATCGCCTCACAGCAACCTAGCGAACCCGATGGACACTCCGTTCGAAAAACTGTTGGTGCGGCTCGCTGATCATGGCGTGCAGTTCATTGTCGTCGGAGGCGTCGCAGTAGCGCTTCAGGGCTACCTGCGCACCACGGAGGATGTAGATGTGCTCGTCGAAGCCAGCCGCGAAAACGTGACACGCCTTCTGGAGGCCTTGGCAGACTACGGTGAAGGCTTTGCCCGCGAACTGACTTCCGATGACTTCACCGATGACGAAGGAGCCATCCGCATCGTCGAAGAATCCGAGTTCTGCCAGATCGACATCTTCACCCGGATGACGGGATTGTATTATCACGACCTGCTTCCAGATGCCGGAACGCTCGATCTCAGCGGGCGCACCATCCGCTACGCCTCCAAATACTCGCTCATCCGGCTCAAGTCATCGTCTGTGCGCGAGAAGGACCGGCTGGATGTGATCGCTCTCAGCCGACTGGCTCAAGAGGCTCGCTGAGACAGCCGCTTCAAAGACGGCGACCACATCACCGCCGTAATGATGGACGGGAAGCCAGTTTTTGAGAAGGCGCAACGGCGCGCGGGCCTCCGAGCCCGCAGCACTTTGCCAACACTTAGCGCCCTGAAGCCTCGCCAGCATATTGATGTTGCGCGGGGCTTTGTTTTGATGATCGACACGCTTCCCGCAAGCGACCTGCAGCAAGCACCTCTCGCTTTATCAGGACTCTCGGCCTTCGCCTAGCCGCGTCTTTCGAGCAGCGGAATGCTAGTCCCTTGAGCATGCGCCACATATCCGCTACTCGCTATCTGCCAAAGGGCTTCTCTCTGATTGAGCTCATGATCTTTGTGGCATTGCTCATGATCATCCTGAACATTGCGTACTCTGCGTTCAGCGACATGAACCCGAGGATAAGAGAAATCATGCATGTAAGGAACGCCAAAAGCATCGTCGCCGCAGCCGAATGCGCCTTAATCGCCGGAGCAGCCTTCAAGACTGACACACGCAACGGAATGGTTGCTGAAGTGATTCAGGGGATCCGTCCCCCTCTAGGCATCTTCAAAGACAAGACGTTCGTCGTTCCCAACCTGCAAGTGACTGACCTTGAGGGTGCGGCTCTCAAATACATATCTCTATCGACAGACGGAACGCTTGGGTTTGACCCCGCTGGAAAACAGTCAGCAAGGTGAAGTCTGCACGGCTTATTTCTCCCGTCAATCCGCGACATCACAACGAATCTCCAGCGCGTCATCGACCGCCTCGCCAGGCAGAACATCCACCTCACCGTCACCGACGACACCACCCGCTATCTGGCCGCCGCCGGCTTAGATCCCGTCTTCGGCGCGAGACCCCTCAAACGCGCCATCCAAAAGCCCCCTCGAACCGCTGAGCTTGGCGGTCCTCGAAGGCGGCTTTAATGACGGCGTTCACATCACGAAGGTGATTAGAGTGAGGCTCTGCCAGTGACTACTATATGCGAAGTGCTTCGTAAACTGAGACTCCAAATGTCGGTCATAGAATTTGAGGCGTAACTCCTTCAGCCATGTTAGTGCGGACAACGCACTCACATCTGCAGTGGGGATTTGTGACACCTGTGGCCAAAGGAGCTCTTGGTAGGATTCGGAGGAGGGGATGCTAAAGAGTGAGTGGCATCATGGCTGGAGAGCCTTCGAAAAGACATCAAGTCGAGAGCTGTGGTTTGCTTTTTCGAGGAGCCAGACGTACTCAACATCAACATCAACATCAACATCAACATCAAATTCTGCGCCATGAACCGTCGTCACTTCCTTATTGCTGCCCTGACATCCAGTCTTACCGCTGTGCTTGCCGAGGGCAAACGTCCTGCACGCATCATCCTGCGTTCGTCTTGGCAGACGGTAAATATCGGCGACATCGCTCATACTCCCGGCGTGTTAGCGCTGCTGGAAAAGCATTTGCCTGATGTCGAAGTGCGACTCTGGCCGAGCAAGGTGGACAATGGGGTGGCGGAGATCCTGATGAAGCGCTTTCCGAAGCTGAAAATTATTGATGGAGCGGAGGAATTGAAGGCCGCCTTTAACGAGTGTGATTTCCTGCTCCATGGCTCGGGTCCATCTCTGGTGGCGGAGAAGGATATGGCACGCTGGCACAAGGAAACGGGCAAGCCCTACGGCGTCTATGGCATCACGCTGCCGATCACTGGATCTACTGCCACGAAGCCTTCCCCAGACAGCGCGATTGCCAAAACCATCGAGGTGCTGAGCCAGGGGCGTTTCGCCTTTTTCCGTGACTCGGTCTCCCTTGAAGTGGCGAAGAAGCGCGGTTGCACCTGCCCGATCATGGAGTTCGGCCCCGACGGTGCCTTCGGGACGGATTTGCGTGATGATGAGAAGGCTATGGCCTTTCTCGCTGCCCAGGGTTTGGAAGAAGGAAAATTCCTCTGCTGCATTTCCCGGCTGCGTTACACACCTTATTGGAAGATCAAAAAGGGCATCAAGTTCGACCCCGTGAAGCACGAGCGAAACGAAGCGATGAAGGAGCATGATCTCGCGCCACTACGGCAGGCGATTATTGAGGTGGTGAGGCAGACATCAATGAAGATCCTGCTCTGCCCCGAAGATGCCAGCCAGATGGAGATCAACAAGGAGATGCTCTATGAGCGGCTGCCAGATGATGTGAAACCGCGCGTCGTGTGGCGGAAGGATTACTGGCTCACCGCCGAAGCGCTCAGTACCTATGTCCGCAGCGCTGGGCTTTTTGGCGCGGAAATGCATAGCCCGATCATGTGCATCGGTGCAGGCATTCCGGCGATTGTTTGCCGCTGGGCTGAACAAACGAGCAAGGGCTTCATGTGGAGTGACATCGGCCTCGGAGACTGGCTCTTTGATCTCGACAAGGAGGATGAACTCGCACGCGTCGTGCCCGCCGTCCTAGCCATGGCCAAAGATCCCGAGGCTGCGAAGGCGAAGGCTGCACGAGGACGTGAAGTGGTCCTGAAACGTCAGCGCGAGACGATGGAGATCGTGGGCAGATCGGCGGGCTGATTCTGCATCTGCCGGCGAGATGTGAGTTCATGCGCCGCTTGAGGATGCGGGAAAGTGCCCAAATTTCATTCGTCAGCGTGGAGCATCTCGGCATCATCCGCGCCCGCACTACATGGATGCTGCCTTCATCGTCATCGGTCTGCTTGTCATCGCCGTCATCCTCTTTGCCACAGAGAAAATCTCGGTGGATCTCGTCACGCTCGGATTGCTCTGTGTGCTGGTATTGAGTGGTATCATCACGCCAAACGAGGCTTTCGCAGGCTTTGGCAATGAAGTGATCGTGATGCTCGGGGCAATCTTTGTGATTGGGGCGGCTTTGCGTGAAACGGGGGTTCTAGAAACCGTCGGCCATGTCTTGGCGCGCACCACAGGTGGGCACCCGAAGAGAATCGTGGGAGTGATGATGGCCACGGTGGGTGGGGTTTCCGCATTTATGAACAATACGACCGTGACGGCTATGTTTCTCGGGCCGGTCATCGGTCTGGCACGGCGGCTGAAGATCTCGCCATCAGGCTTGCTAATGCCACTGGCCTTCTCATCCATCCTCGGCGGCACCTGCACTTTGATCGGCACCAGTACGAATGTGGCCGTTAGTGGCGCGATGGTGAAGCAGGGGATGCCCGCTATAGGCATGTTTGAGATCACACCTGTGGGCTTGGTGTTGTTTGGCGTCGGGCTTCTTTACATGATTGTGATTGGCATGCGTTGGCTGCCGGAGCGTGACCGCGCCGAGGGCAGTGGCCCCAGCGAGCCAATCCGGGAGTATCTGTGTGAGGTGGTGATCATGCCTGGGTCACCCATCATTGGGCAGGAAGTGTTTTCCTCGGACTTCTCGGTGATGGAGTTCCAGGTGGTGAAAATCCGCCGAGCTGGGTTGGAAATCGAAGTCCATCCTCATCAGCGCCTGGAGGTGGGTGATGTCGTGCTCGTCGCCGGCAAAGTGCAGAACCTTATCCGAGTGAAAAAGATCGAGGGTATTGACATCCTGGAAGACATGGATCTGCGCAGTTCTGGAGTGGACATGCGGGATGCCAGCATCGCCGAAGTGGTGCTCACGCCGCGTTCCAGCCTCGTCGGTCAGAGCCTGCGTGGGAGCAATTTTCGCCGCCGCTCCGGCCTCTCCGTTCTCGCACTGCTGCGTGGTGACCGCACTTTGAGCGACCACATGGCCGATGTCCCCCTGCAAGCCGGAGACATGCTGCTTTTGCAGGGGCCCTATGAGCGAATCCGCGTCTTTGAGGAAAATTCCGAAATGGTGGTGATCACCGAGCATAGTGTGACCCATAATGCCCAGAAGCGAGGCATCGCCGTGCTGATCGCCTTTATTATCGCCGTGACGGCCAGCAGCTTTGACCTTCTCCCCGCCTCCATCGCCTTCCTTTTGGTGGCGCTGCTGGCACTAGCCACCCGCTGTGTCACCCTGGACACAGCTTACGAAAACGTGGACTGGCGGCTGCTTATCCTGATCGGTGGGATGACCGCCTTTGGAGCAGCCATGTCGAAGTCCGGGGCCGATCAGATGCTTGCCCAGGCCATCACGGGCTGGCTCCAGCCGCACGGCTCTCTGGCCGTGCTGGCTGGGTTCAGCATCCTGACCGTCCTGCTCACGCAGCCCATGTCCAATGCCGCCGCTGCGCTCGTCGTGTTGCCGGTGGCGCTAAAGGCCGCTGAGTCCCTGCATGCCAATTCACGGGCCTTTGCCATCACTGTCATGCTCAGTGCCAGCATCTCCGTTCTCACCCCCTTTGAGCCGAGTTGCATCCTCGTGTACGGCCCTGGCAAATACCGCTTCAGCGACTTCATCCGAGTGGGTGGAGCCCTCACGGTGCTGATGGTGTTCGTGATTTTGGTGCTTGTTCCCATATTTTGGCCGTTATGATGCATGTCATCCTGCCTTCGCGGAGTCATTTTCCACTTCGGACTACTGTGGGAAAAAGCCCTGAATTTTGTCAGGAAGGAATCTTTTCCAGAGGTGCAAATACCCTTTGACAGGGATGCTAAACCTCCTAGCTTCGCCGTCACTTTTTCGGGAATTAACCGGGGCGTGTTTTTCCCTTTGGCGCTGAGCTAAGGGAAGCTATGTGCCTCGGTTTTATTGTCGAAAGAGGAGGAGATTCCTTCGCGAATCGCCGCCGGTCAGTTGCTGTTGTAGCTCAGTGGTAGAGCACGTCCTTGGTAAGGACGAGGTCGAGGGTTCAAATCCCTCCAACAGCTCCAGTCTTGCGTCGAATCGCGCCCGGAGTTTCCGTTTCACGACAAACGAACCCGACCCCTAAGCGCACAACCCCTCACTCAAAATGGCTAAAGAAGCATTCCAACGCACCAAGCCGCACGTCAACATCGGCACTATCGGCCACGTTGACCACGGCAAAACCACTCTGACTGCCGCCATCACGTCAACCCTGGCTACAAAGGGTTTCGCTGAGGCGAAAAAGTATGATGAGATCGACGCCGCCCCTGAAGAAAAGGCACGCGGTATCACCATCAATACTGCTCACGTCGAGTACCAGACTGAAAACCGCCACTACGCCCACGTGGATTGCCCCGGCCACGCTGACTATGTGAAAAACATGATCACCGGTGCTGCCCAGATGGATGGCGCGATCCTCGTCTGCTCCGCTGCTGACGGCCCGATGCCCCAGACCCGTGAGCACATCCTGCTCGCCCGTCAGGTCGGTGTGCCTGCCGTCGTCGTCTTCCTTAACAAGGTGGACATGGTGGACGATCCAGAACTCCTCGAACTCGTCGAGATGGAAGTTCGCGACCTCCTCTCCAAATATGACTTCCCGGGTGATGATATCCCGATTGTCAAAGGCTCTGCTCTCAAAGCCCTTGAAGGCGATCCAGAGCAGCGCGCTAACATCTTCAAGCTCATGGAAGCTGTGGACAACTACATCCCGCTGCCAGAGCGTCCGATCGATCAGGATTTCCTGATGCCAGTCGAAGACGTCTTCGCCATCGAAGGTCGCGGCACCGTCTGCACCGGCCGTGTCGAGCGTGGTATCGTGAAGAAGATGCAGGAAGTTGAAATCATCGGCATCCGCCCGACGATGAAGACCACCGTGACCGACATCGAAATGTTCCGCAAGCTGCTCGACGAAGGTCGTGCTGGCGACAACGTGGGTCTCCTCCTGCGCGGCGTGAAGAAAACTGACATCGAGCGTGGCCAGGTTATCGCAAAGGTCGGTTCCGTCACTCCCCACAAGAAGTTCACCGCTGAAGTGTACGTTCTTTCCAAGGACGAAGGCGGCCGTCACACTCCCTTCTTCAACAACTATCGCCCACAGTTCTACTTCCGCACCACGGACGTGACTGGCAGCGTGACCCTTCCAGAAGGCGTCGAAATGGTGATGCCTGGTGACAATGTCTCGATCACCGTCGAGCTCATCACTCCGATCGCCATGGAGAAGACCATCCGTTTCGCCATCCGTGAGGGCGGCAAAACAGTGGGTGCTGGCCGTGTGGCCACCATCCTCGACTAATTGCGCTCGTAGGTTCGCTTGTCAGCCGCCGCAAAAGATCTACATTCCAGATCTCTGCGGCGGCCTCTCCATCGCCAGATGGAAAGCGGACTTTACAAACACACCAGTCACAAGCATTCTGCTTCAGAAGGATATCAGACATAACAGGTCAGTAGCTCAATTGGTAGAGTAGTGGTCTCCAAAACCATTGGTTGGGGGTTCGAGTCCCTCCTGGCCTGCCATCCTTCATCAAGCGGACATAGATTCCATCCGATCCAAGTCCCTCCCATCCCTTCATGAGTCGCATCATCGCCTATTGGAACGAAGTCGTCATTGAGCTTAGAAAAGCCACATGGCCTTGGGATCCGAAAGAAAAAGGCTTCGCCAAATACAAAGAGCTGAATGATTCCACGATCGTCGTGTTCATCGCCATGCTTCTCCTCGGCGGTTTTGTCGCCTTCTTCGATTTTTCCTTCCGCAAAGCCTTTGATGCCCTGACCTCCTGGTTCACTTCAATGTGATCCGGCTTTTTTAAACCTTTTCCGTCCCCCCTCCAACCTATGGGAGCTATTCCTGCCCCTCGCGATCAATGGTATGTGATTCATGTCCGTGCCGGCCTTGAAAACAAGGTCCGTGACTCCATGGTCCGCCGTATTCAGACGGAGGAAATGGGGGACCATATTTTTGCCGTGCTAGTACCTACGGAGCGTGTCTCTGAAGTTAAAAAAGGCAAAAAAACCGAGAGTAACCGCAAATTTTTCCCCGGCTACGTCATCGCCAACTGCCATCTGCTCGACGAGCATAACCGCCTGATCGACAAGACTTGGTATTTCGTTAAAGAGACCGACGGCGTTCTCAACTTTGCAGGAACGAAAGACCATCCGATTGCAATGCGTCCGCGCGAAGTCGAAGGGCTGCTCGCTCAGCTTCGCGATAAGGAAGAAGGGGTTGTTCCAAAAATTGCCTTCAATGTTGGTGATACCGTCCGAGTCACTGACGGTCCCTTCGAAAGCCAGACGGGTGTCATCGAAGAGATTGATCCAGAGCGCGGCGTGTTGCGTGTCTCAGTCAACATCTTCGGACGTTCCACTCCCGTGGACCTCGAATACTGGCAGGTCGAAAAAGCCTGATCCTACTGCTAAACTCCTTCCGTCGGCTCTCCCAGCAATCACAATCTCAAGCAAGCACCCCCAAACACATGGCCAAAGAAATCGTTAAACAAATCAAGCTCCAGATCAAAGCTGGCGCTGCCAATCCTGCCCCGCCAATCGGTCCCGCTCTTGGTCAGGCTGGTGTGAACATTATGGCATTCTGCAAGGAGTTTAATGCTGCCACGCAGAAGCTCGGCGGAGATGTCCTCCCGACCATCATTACGGTTTATAAGGACAAAAGTTTTACCTTCATCACAAAGCAGCCCCCGGCTTCCAACATCCTGAAGAAGGTGGCGAACATCGCCTCCGGCTCTGGTGAAGCAAGCAAGAAGAAGGTCGCCAAAATCACCAAGGCCCAGCTCCTCGAAGCCACCAAGCTCAAGCTTGTTGACCTCAACACTAGCGACCTTGAACGCGCTTCCCGCATCATGGCTGGAACCGCTCGCCAGATGGGCATCGACATCATTGACTAACCCCAACGCAGGAGAACGCCTCACGTTCGAAAGCACTGCTAAATACCATGCAAACCCGAAGCAAACGATACAAAAAAGCCGCCGAGATGATCCCGGCGGGCAAATCATTCACGCTTGAAGAAGCTACGGAACTTGTCCGCAAGCTGCCAGGCACGAAGTTCAACCAGAGTATTACGCTCTCTTTCCACATGGGTGTTGACCCAAAGAAGGGCGACCAGATGATCCGTGGCACCTGCCCACTGCCAAATG
>JBIKIA010000701.1:0-2701 GCA_044361885.1 Prosthecobacter sp.
TGCGCCGCCTTCCTTGGCCGAACTTGCCGCCGTAGCTTGCAATCCTGATGACGCGGCTGGCTTCGTGGTGAGCACCTGCATTTGCACGCTGCCTTCCCCGCCACTGGCGGGATGCAAGCGGCCAGTGGTCACCAGTTCAGCGCCCGCCAGCAGCGATGCGGGGAGTCGCAATTCAATGACTGACGGTGCCTGCACGCAGAGGCTCGTCGCGGCAACCTCGCCGCCTTTGGGGTGCTTGCCGAACATCGTAGGATCGAGCCCGTAAGGCGACGCCGAGTCATCTCCGGCCTGCGCTTTCACCGAGCGCCATGCGTTGGCGAGCAGTGGTCCGTTGAACGAGAGAAGCTGGTTGCGCAGTTCACGATCGGTCGGGCTCGCCTTCAAGGCTGCAGCGTCTTGCTGGAGCACCTGCTGCACTTGTGCAGCGATTCGTGCCCGCTCGTCGGCGTCCTTCGCTTTCCGCCATTTTGACAACAGCGAATCACTGGGGATGACGGACGATGCCGCTCCCGCTGCGGGTTGACTCAGGAAATGCCACACCGCTTTGTTGCCGTGACGGTCAGCGTGCGGATTGCCAGCCAGGATGTCCGGCGAAACATCCTTCGCGAGATCCCACTCGGTTTTGCCATCGTTCAGGGTCAGATTCACCAGCGTGTGATCGCAGGTGTGGTCGCCATCGCGCGGATCAACGACCAGCACAATGACATCGCCAGTCATCACGTTCACGTTTTGAAACGGTCCCATCGGGATCACTGTCGAGCCCTTGCTTTCGCCAGCGGCGAGCACCTCGCGCGTCTGGCCGCGCCGCAGTTCCAGCGCATAGGTGATGCCGTTGCCACAAACCGTGTGCCCGTCCTGAAGTTTGCCGCTCACTCGCAGCGTGCCGGTGACCGGACTGCGCCACGCGATGACCGATGCAAGCTTCGGCGAGGGATGCGTGGCCACGCTGTGCGGCGGCATCGTGCCAGGAATTTTCACCGTCGTATCGGAGGAGTTCGCCAGCACGCTGAGAGCATTGTCGCCGGTCCAGCCTTTGATGAACTCATAGGCCGGAGAGCGCTCCGATTTCTTCACGAGCAGCGGTTCCAGTTTCACTTCGCCCGCAGTGCCAATGCCGAGGTAATTCAGCCAACCCGCGAGCACTTTGCCATCGACGTTGTGCTTCTGTGCAAGCGCGAGGAGGTCAGGACGGCCATCTGCACTCGTCGCCTCGTTCGCTGCCGCGAGACATCTCACCACGCTTTCTGTTACTGCATCGCGATGTCGCATCATCTGTTGCACGACCGAGCGCACATCGCGCAGGAGCAGTTCGCCATGTCCCGGCGTGTTGAGTCGCGCTTTTTCCCAGAGGGCGAAATCGTTCGCGTTTCCATCCCCCGCATCGCTGGTGGCGAGATACAGCGTGAGATCGCCGCCGTCCGATGGAGGCTGCAACTTCATCCGCAACTCATGCTGCGCCGCGACCGGTGTCACTGGTTCCATCCAGGACTTCGGGCCGCCGACCTTGCCCAGATGTCCAATATTGGTGAAGCGCCACAGCGCCTGCTGCCATGCTTCGATGTCAGCCACTGCCAGACTGCCTTCGCGCCATTTTGCGCGCATCGGATCGAGCAGCGCAGAGGGTTTATTGTCCTGCAACATGGCCCATAGCAGCCCGAGATACTTCGCACTCAAGTGATGCTCGCGCGCGACATCGGCGATCTTCTTCGAGCCACTGGCGAGGGCTGCACGCTCTTGCAAAGTTGCCGCAAGATACTTTTCGATCGGTAGCCGACCTCCCTTGTTACTGACTTTTTCAGCACCATTGACCGCGACGGATTGCTCGGTCGTATCACTGAACTCAGCATAGAACTCGCGAATCTTCGCCAGCGTCTCGTCGGTCCAGTCGCGTGATGAAGTGCCAGCGGAAAACTGAATACCTGTCGGCGTGAGCACCGCGTGGCTCGCCACGTCCTTCGCGGCATCCAGATACTTCGTGAGCAACGCAGGCGACATGACGAGTGCCGCGCCTACATTGGTGAATCCCTCGCCAGCCGCACCATCGACGGGGAACTCCTTCGCCGGATCGAGCGACGGGACGCCGGTGAGATCACGGATCGAGTAAGTGTATTCCATGTTCGACAGACGGCGAAGCACCACCGGACCTGGATCGCCCGCGCTGGCGAGCGCGATGTCATCCAGCGTGCTCTGTATCCAGTCCGTGAGCAGCTTCATCTGCTCGGGTGACGGCTTGGGTTTGTCTTTCGGCGGCATCTCTTTGTCGCGGATCTGATCCAACGAATGCTCCCACACGATGGGATCACGCTTCACAAGATCAAGTGAAGTAAAGCGCTCCAAATCGAGATCGCCCTTCTGCTTCTTCGTCGAGTGGCAGTCCAGGCAATACTGTTTCAGCACAGGCTGAATGGTTTGCTCGAAGGCCTGCTTTTGATCGGCAAAGGCATGGGTGGAAACCGATGCGATGGCGATGAGTGCCAGCCATTTGCCGCTCATCGGGATACAGCTTCGAACTCGTGGGGTGATGCGTTTGGACATAGTCTTGGTGAAGATGGGTGTCATGATCGTGAAAAGTCTCGGCAGCGGCCGAGCAGGGCTGCGGCGAGTAAGAACAGCATTCGTTTCATGGCTTCTTGGCTTTTATTACAGGTTCCTCTGAGGTGCCTCACTTCACAAACTTCACGTCCACCTTCGGCAGCAGGGC
>JBIKIA010000702.1:0-2697 GCA_044361885.1 Prosthecobacter sp.
CCTCGAAGCCGCTGCATTTCGAACGTGATCAGAGCTGCCTCAGTTGTCACGGTGGACCTTTCACACCAGAAGTTCCTGGCGTGATCGTGCGCTCTGTTTTCCCTGGGCCTGAAGGTCATCCGATCATGAGCCAGGGCAGCACGGTGGTGGATACGACGACACCTTTCTCCGACCGCTGGGGCGGTTGGTATGTCACTGGCAAGCACGGCAGCCAGCTTCATCGCGGCAATGTCACCGCCACGGAAAACGCGGACAACACCTGCGACATGCCCATCGAGAAAGGGGCGAACATTGCGGACCTCACGAGCTTCTTCGATACCAGCCCCTACAAGCGCAAGAAGAGCGACATCGTGGCTCTCATGGTTCTGGAGCATCAGACCTCCGTGCAGAATGTGCTGACAAAGGCGAACCACACCGCCATGCGCGCCATGCACATGCAGACCAGCCTGCAAAAAGAGCTCGGCGAGTTGGTGCAGCATGAGCCCGTCGGCACAGCGCGTCGCATCATTGATCACATGGCCGAGGACGTGATCGAGGCGCTGCTTTTCAAAGACGAGGCCGCTTTGCCTGAAGGTGGCATCGAGGGGGAAGAAGATTTCCAGTCGGCCTTCACCGCCAAAGCTCCCACGTCAAAAGACGGACGCTCGCTCAAAGACTTCCAGCTTCACACGCGGCTCTTCAAACACCGCTGCAGCTTCATGGTTCAATCGCTGACCTTCCGTCATCTGACGCCGACACTAAAGACCACTGTGATCAAAATGCTGAACAATGTGCTGTCGGGAAAAGACACGAGCGGCACCTTTGACTATCTTGGCGAATCTGAGCGCAATCACATCCTCGCCATCCTGCAGGACACGGGCGTGCTGCCAAAGGCGTGAGAAAAGCCAGCTCCGGGCGCGTTCTTTGCTGTCATGCGACGCGCCCTGCTCCTCCTGACGATTTGTTCTGCCCTTCACGGACAGGATTTGGAGAAGATCTTCGAGGAGGACAATCTGGAGCCTATGCATCGTGTGCTGGCTACGGGGCGCTACGACGACGTGGCGCTGATCTGCGAGCGCGCCATCCGTCAGGGATTTAAATCGCCCGACTGGCGGCTCATGCGCATCCAGGCACTCATGAATCTGGGCCGCGAGGTCGAGGCTCGTGATGAAGTGCAGCTCGCGGTGAAGACCTTCCCCGGCCACCTCACACTGCTCATGCTCCAGCATGACAATGCGCGACGCATCGGGCGGAAGGACATCGCGGATGAAGCGCTCAAGGCGGTGAATGATGCAGCGCGTGCGCAGCAGCCTAAAGACCGCAAGGCAGCCGACTGGGTGGCGTTAGGGCAGGCGGCACTCGCGCTCGGAGCGGATGCGAAGAAGGTCATCCAGCAGTACTTCCAGGTGGCGCAAAAGAAGGACGCCAAGTTTGAACCAGCTTACCTCGCCGAGGGGCATCTGGCTTTGTCGAAAGACGATGCGGCACGTGCTGCGGATGTCTTCCGCGCGGGATTGAAGGCTTGTGGTGAGACGGCTGAGCTGCGAGTCGGTCTCGCGCTGGCTTTTGCCAATGGAGATCGTGAGAAGTCGCTGGAGAGCCTCAAACGCGCGCTGGAGCTGAACCCGGTTCACTCAGTGGCTTTGCTGAATCAGGCGGAGTCGATGATCGGCGCGGAGAAGTTCCTCGATGCCGCCGGGCTTGTGCAGAAGGTGCTGGAATACCGGGACAACTGCCCCAAAGCCTGGGCGCTGCTGGCCGCCATCACGCATCTGAGCGCGGCAGATGTGAAGAAGTTCGAGTCAGCCCGCGCGAATGGTTTGAAGCGCTGGGACAAGAACCCCGAAGTGGATCACATCATCGGCCGTGTGCTGTCACGCGCCTACCGCTTTGCCGAAGGATCTAAGCATCAGCGGAAGGCGCTTGAGTTCGATGCCAGTTACCTGCCAGCGAAGGTCGCGTTGACGCACGATCTGCTGCGCCTTGGTGAAGAAGAGGAGGCTTGGAAGCTCGCCGCCGAGATCCGTGAGAAGGATGGCTACAACGTGCAGGCGCATAACATCGGCCTGCTGGAGAAGGAGATGGCGGGCTACACGACGCAGACGTTTGACGACTTCATCCTCAAGATGCCGAAGCGCGACTGGCCTATCTATGGCGAAGAAGCGCTCGCCTTGCTTCGTGAGGCCAAGACGGTGCTCACCGCGAAGTATGGGCTCGATTTGAAGCGGCCGGTGATGGTCGAGTTCTTCGGGCAGCAGCAGGACTTCGCCATCCGCACCTTTGGCAGTCTCGGCGGGCAGGGATTGCTCGGCGTTTGCTTCGGCACCGTCATCACCATGAACAGCCCCGGCGGGCTCGCGCATGGTCGGAACAACTGGCAGAGCACGCTCTGGCATGAGTTCTGTCATGTCGTCACGCTCACGCTGACGCAAAACAAGATGCCGCGCTGGCTGAGCGAGGGCATCAGCGTCCATGAGGAAAGTCAGCGCAATGCCATCTGGGGTATGCCGATGGACGCCACCTTCCGGCGCATGATCCTGGAGGAGAAGGCCGCGAAGTCGATCAGCCAGCTTAGCAGCGCCTTCCTGAATGCAGAGAGCGATGACCACCTCACGTTCGCCTACTACCAGAGCAGTCAGGTCGTGGGTTATCTGCTGGAGCGCTTTGGTCCCGAGAAGTTCCAGTCCATCCTGCGCGATCTCGCTGGCGGGAAACGCA
>JBIKIA010000251.1:0-6977 GCA_044361885.1 Prosthecobacter sp.
CCATCATACGGTAGGCGCGTCCATTCGTAATCGGGGTCGGTGTACACGAGGCGCACGGGGCCGATGAAGTAGGTGCCGAGGTCCATGAGGAAGGAGATGCGCACGAGTTCGGCATCGCCCATGTAGAAGTATTTGTCCTTGTAGAGGCTCTCGAACCAGAGGCGGTAGCTGCGTTTGTAGGCTCCCTGAAGGTAGGCCTGAGTGGCGCTGACATCCTCGCCCATGGACGCCTTTTTGATCATCTGCGTGACGGCATAGACAGTGTGCCCGCAGTAGTCGAGACCCTGGCTGTAAAGTGGATCGATGAAGCCCGCTGCATCGCCCACCATGGCCCAACGATTACCCGCCATCTGTTCGGTGTGGTACGGCAGGCCTTTGTAATAAAAGGTGTCGTCTTCCACCGGCTCCGCGCCTTCAAACATGAGACGGCCGATGGGGTGCGTCATGAGATGAGCGCGCAGACGCTCGGTTAGGTTCTCGCCTTCCGGCAGGGTGAACGCTCGGCGATCCCAGACGATGCCGACGCTGTAGTCGCCATTCGCCAGCGGGATGAGCCAGACCCACCAGCCATGGCCCATGAGATGATTCGTGGCGCTGCTGCGGGAGGCGCGCACGCTGCTCATCAGGCAGGGGTGCATGGAGCGGCTCTTGTAGCTGTCGAGCGCGTTCACATTTCTGAAACGGCACCAGATGGAGGAGGTCGGGTGCTCGTCGCCGAGCTGGCGGTGCAGCCCTAGCTTCTTCGCCAGCAATGCGGCGCGCCCGGAGGCATCGATGACCCAGCGTGCGGTGAAGGTCTTCATTTCACCGGCCTCGGTTTTGAGGCTCACAGTGTGGTTCTCACTGCCTTCGGCCAAAGTGACTTCGCGAATGGTCGCGGGACGGAGGAGATCGGCCCCGGCTTCTGCGGCGAGATCGAGCACATGCTGGTCGAGCATGGCGCGGTCGAGCTGGAAGGTGGGGAGACGGCTTTGAAACTTCGGCCCCAGCTCCGTGCAGTCCTCCACTCGGTCCTCCGGCTTGCTGCAAAACCACATTCGCAGGCCGTGCTTCTGGTAGTGGTTCGCGCTGAGGTAGGGATTCAAATGCAGCACGCGGGTGAGGAAGCAGCCGCCGACCTCCGAGGTGCTCTCGCCGACCTTCCGGTCAAACTCCGTGGTCCGCTCCACCACCAGCACGCGCAGGCTGGGCAGATCACGTTTTAAAAGTAGAGCTGCCGAGGCACCGCTGAAGGCACCGCCGAGGATGATCACGTCGTAATCCGACGCGGTGCTGGAGGCAGTGGGGGTGTGCATGTTTTGACTCGACTTGAAATGGATCAGACCCTACGGGCAGAGCACCCGCTGATGATGCCCGAAGTAACCGCCAAACCCTCCATGCCGCAAGCTCCGCCTCGGCGGAACACGGGGCTGCATGGAGCGTTACTGACGCGTTGTTTGCTGCGGTTCATGCGTTTTGTGCCGACAAAATTGGCGCTCGTGCTCGTCTGTCCGGTGACATTGTTTATCTACGTCCTCGCCGCGCCTCAGCGCCGCGCCATTCTCAGCAATCTCACGGCATTGTGTCCCGACCACGGTGCCACCGAGCGCTGGTGGGCGGGCTATCGGGTCTTCCTGAATTTCGCCCTCACCTACCTCGACCGTCTTTGGTCGATGTATTTCAAAAAGGAAGTCACCTGGGACATCACTCACATGGAGCGCTTCGAGGAACTGCGCGCACACCCAGGCGGCGTCCTCATCTTCACCATCCACAGCGGGAACTATGACATCGGCGCCACGCTCTTTGCCCAGAAGTTCGGGCGGAGACTGCACACCGTCCGCGCGCCGGAGCAGACGGAGCAACTGCAAAAACTCCGCGAGCAGGAACTCCGCCGCACGGAGCAGGACAACCCGCTTTTGCGCGTCCACTATAGCGTCGCCGACAACCACCTCGGTCTCGAACTCTGCCGCGTGCTCATGGATGGCGAGGCCGTGGCCGTGCAGGGGGACCGCGTGCTCTCCGCCGTCTCCCCTGTGGCCATGACCTGCGAGGGCCGTACCTACCAGATCCCGCGCGGCCCGCTCGTGCTCGCTGAGATCTCCCGTGCACCCTGCTACCCGATCATCCTCGAGCGCATCGGCTGCCTCCGCTACCGCATCCACGTCGGCGAGTGCTTCAGTGATGGCACTGAGAAACTCCGCGCTGATGACATCGGCAAGCGCTGGCTGCCCATCCTCCACCGCCATCTGGAGCAGCACTGGGATCAATGGTTTGTCTTTGAGCCACTGGTGAGTCTGGAGACCCCGACATGATCCCGCCCATGCCACCCACCTGCCAGCGCGAGAGTCTGCGCGCGTTTGTGCTGAGCCTGCTGCCGGCGGTTGGAGTCGTGCTCGCCCTGCTGACCGGGCATTTTGGCATCGCGGGGTTCATCTTTGGCACCACGTTTGTCATCATCGGCATCGGCTCGGTGGTACCGAGGTGCGCCATGTTCGGGCCGATGATCACCCGGCTGCCTACCACCACTTCGGGCGTGTGTTTGACGATCGACGACGGACCTGATCCGAGCACGACCCCCGCTTTGCTCGATCTGCTGGATGAGCATCAGGCCAGCGCCGTGTTCTTTCTCATCGGCGACCGCGCGGCGAGGCATCCCGATCTGGTGCGCGAGATCGCGAGGCGCGGGCATGTGATCGGCAATCATTCGCAGACGCATCCCTCGGCGACGTTTTGGATGCTGCGGCCCTGGGCGCTCTGGCGGGAGGTGGCGGGGTGTCAGGAGACGCTGCGCGGCATTCTAGGGCAAGAACCGATTTGGTTTCGACCTCCGGTGGGGCATCACAATCTCTTCCTGGCCTCCATCCTCCGGGCGTTGGGTTTGACGATGATGATCTGGAACTGCCGCGGCTTTGATGGCGTGCATCGGGATGTGTCTGTAATCCTCCGCCGCATCGAGCGTGATTTGCGCCCTGGAGCCATCATTCTCCTGCACGAGGCGCGCCCCATCTGCGCCGAGGTGCTACGAGGAACACTGAAGATGATTCACGCGCGCGGATTGGAGATCGTTCCTCCGCCAGCGCTTGTGACGAAAGCCGATTGATCCGCCTTTTCCGTGGCAGGAAAAGAATGCGCAGCTACTGTCGATCCCCCCACTCTCGCATGGTCCGACTCATCACCCAACAAGGCCAGCTCATCGACTGGAACGACGAAAAGGTGCGTCCTTTCCCGGACAACCTCGTCTTTCTCGATCTGTTGAATCCCGCCCGTGCCGAGGAGTTGGAGGCGGAAAGCTGGCTCGAATACTCCCTGCCCACTCGTGAAGAGATGCAGGAGATTGAGGAGTCTAGCCGACTCTATACGGAGAAAGGAGCGCTCTACATGACGGCCTGGATTCCTGTCGGCCTCGACACCCCGGACCCAGACAACACGGCCATCTCCTTCGTGCTCGCGCCCGATTGTCTCACGACCGTGCGCTACGCTGACCCGATGTCCTTCCGCGTGCTCGTGGATCATGTGAAACGCCAGTGTCAGTGCCCGATGACGAGCGATGCGGTCTTCCTCGTGCTCTGCGAACTCATCGTCGCCCGCATCGCCGATGCTCTCCAGATGGTGGAGGGCGATCTGAAAAAGCTCGCCCGCGAAGTCTTCCGCCTCGATCCCCATCGTGCGAACACCACGGTGGAAAAAGACCTCGCTGATGTGGTCAAAACGCTCGGCCGCCGCAGTGCCCTCGTGGCGAATCTACGGGAGAGTTTGCTCAGCGTCAGCCGCATGCTCCAGTTCTTCCTGAGCAATGCCGCTCCCTGGATGCGTGGTGAACTCGCTGCCCAGTTCCGCTCCGTGATGCGCGACGTGAAGTCGCTCGACGACTACACGAACCAGCAGACCCAGGAGATGACCTTCCTCCTGGAATCCACGCTCGGTCTCATCAACATCCAGCAAAACCAGATCATCAAAATCTTCACCATCGCCAGCGTGCTCTTCATGCCGCCGACGCTCATCGCTAGCGTCTACGGCATGAACTTCGAGCACATGCCCGAGCTGAAGCAGCCCTGGGCCTACCCGGCGGTGATCGGCCTGCTCATCGTCTCCGCGCTAGCCCCCATTTGGTTCTTCAAAAAGAAGAAGCTGCTCTGAGCCGGCTCACCAGCCGCGCACCTTCACATGCACCTGGGCAGACTTGCCCATGTAGTGATCCATGCGGTAGTCGTTGGCGGCCTTAAGCATGTGATCCTTGGCTTTGGCTTCATCGCCCAGCGCCTCGAAATAGAGGCCGAGGTAGAGGTGGGCATAGCAGCGGTGGTTTTTTAAAGCCTCCCCCTCGCCCGATTCGGCGGCTTTTAGCACCGCTTCTACACTGACTTTCCCGGCGAAGAGGTCGTGGACCTCCTTCATTGGCACGCGTGAGTCGCCATCGATGGGGATGAGCGCCTTCCGCGCCGCCTCCAGATTTTCCGCCCGTGCCACGCAGATGAAATGCCAGGCAGCATTCTCCACATCGTTCGAGTTCACCGTCTGATGGACCTCGAACTGCTCGCGCCCACCTTTGAAGTCACCCGCCAGATAGAGAGAGAGTCCGCGCTGCCAGAGCTGCGGCTTCGCCGCAGGCTCTAGGGCGATCAGCTTGTCGAAAGCCGCTACCGACTCCTTCGGCTTTGCGTCGTAAAACGCCTGTACACCCTCGCGGAAGAGCGCATTTGGGTCTGGTTTTGCCGCCTCCTGGGCGGAGGCGGCGACGACGAGGGCAAGGCAGGCGAGAAGGGATTTCATCATGGGAGAAGGATGAACGCCCGTCGCAGCCCTTATTTGATGATCAATTTGAAGGCTGCCTGGCCCTGGTGCTCATCATCGTCAGAAACGAGGAGCTGGCCGAGGTGGTGCCCGCTGCGCCAAGGAGCCCCGGTGATGGGCTTGGTTTGGAGCAGGTAAGCTCCGGTGCCCGCATTGCGGAAGGAGGAGATGCTGTTGCTGAAGGGCGCGCCCTGGCCAGGAACTTCAAAGTGCTCCATGAGCGTGAAATGATCACGCGTCAGTTCCACGACCGGGGCACCGGCGCAGGTGACGATGACCAGCATATTGGCTGGATGGGTGTTTCCATTGGCTGCCATACCCTGGGAGGTCTGGATACTGATCGTCAGAGCGCTTGAAGCTGCAGCAGCCGCTTTGGGCGCTGGGGAAGGCCTCGGAGCCGGGGCGACCACCGGGGGCGGAGCCGAAGGCGTGGGGGCAATAACGGCTGGAGTAGGAGCGGGCGCTGGTTTTGCCACCTTCTTCACCGGCTTGGGTGCTGGTTTTGGGGCCGGCTTGACGACCTTTTTCGCTGGAGCCTGCGCCTTTTTTACGGGCTTGGCCGGAGCGGATTTCTTCTTCACCACCGTAGATGGTTGCTTAGCGGCGCCTTTTTTTGGAGTTGGTTTGCTGGCCATATCGTTATTTTTCTGACGAATTAAGCAAGGCTAACCAAGGATTGAGGAGTCTGTCGAGCGTCCTCTTGCTTTGAACGTAGGATTTGTGGTCATTCCAGGCCCGGTTTGGAGCTGGACACAGCCGTATTTCCCCTTCTTCGGCCTATTCCCCCAGAAAAATGAGCGCTTGAAGATCGGGTCGAGTATTGCCCACAACCGGTTGCGGATGGGCTCCAAACTCGGAAGGTCGCACCCCGGCAGGGGCCCGCAGTTCTCAAACACTGCTTAAATTGAGCAGTTTTTTCATTGGAGCGCCCCATTGCAGTTCAAAAGCTGCGTTCGGAATGAAGGCTCTGAAGAAACTCGGAGCGCATCGAGCCACAACTTGTACAGCACGTCATCACCGCCATCGGATTGGTGATCTCCGTCGTGATGTTCTGGCGGCAGTTTGGCGGAACCGTTTAGTGAGAGGCGGGAATGGCAGAACGAACCTGCTCGGTCACTGCCCAACTGTGGCTGCCGGAGCCTTCGATGTATTCGCGGAAGAGGCCGCCGATCATGGCACCGAGCGGCCAGTTCATTTTGCCGGGTGAGAAGTCGCCGCGTGTGAAGACGACGATCGAATAGGGCACGCCACCGTGATAGAAGAAGAGTGACTCGTGGTCCCACTCGCCGTAGTTGCCGGTTTTGCCGCCGACGTAGCTGACGTGACGCGGCAGGAAGAGGCGGCCAAAGCCATACTGATCTCGGCGCATGGCCTCCAGCAGAAACTCGCCGCCATGGTCGAAGCGATAGTTCACGCAGCGCTCGTAAAACTCAGCGATAAAGCGCGGTGAGAGCTGGTTGGCGAGCACATGCGAGGTGGGCAGATGATACTTCCAAAAGAAGGCCTGCTCGTCGGCGGAGGTGAGCCGGGATTGCAGGGCCATCCAGGAGGCGTTCACGCTTTTGTCGCAGACTTGGACGACGTGCATGAACTCCTCGTAGCTCAGTGCGCCGCGTCGTTTCTCCAAGAGCATGGCGGATATCATCGGCTTTGGCATGGAGCCGCCCATGAAGAGGCGGTCGGCCTGAAACTGGGCGAGATAGCTGCCGGTACGGAGATTTTTCACGACGTAACCCACGCGCGGATCGCGCCGATGCGCCTGATACATTTGTTCCATCTGCGCAGTCCAGGCGCGGCCTTGTCCACCATATGGATGGTATCGAAAATGAGCCCCTGAGGCGACGAAGTAATGCTGATACTCCCACTGCGCCTGGGCGCGATTCCCCGAGCCCAACGACATGGGGGCGACACAGCCGGTGACACTGCCAGCCAGCACGAGACAAAGAAGAACTCTCCCGACTCTTGAAATCATGTCGCCAGTGAAACTCGCTCATGCCCGGATCGTCAAATCAAAGCTCAGAGCACGCGTCCGGCTTCATCCCCCATACGGGCATAGACTTCGCGGCCAGCGGCGCTGTGCTCGATCAAGTCATCGGAGAAGTGCACGCGACCATGTTCGAAGAGCGTGATCACACAGGAGCCGCCGAAGCGGAAGTAGCCCTTTTCATCGCCCTTGCGGATGATTTGTCCCGGCGTGGCGGTGTGGA
>JBIKIA010000704.1:0-2696 GCA_044361885.1 Prosthecobacter sp.
CAGCGACGTTGAGCGCGTGCTCGCCATCGACCCAGCTCTGCGGAACACCGGCTGGGCTGTCCTGGAAAAGCGTGGGCGTGACTTGCAGGCCATCGCCTGGGGCGTGATCTCCAACTCGCCCAAGCTCCTCCACTCCGGCTGCCTCGTCGCCATTCGCGAGCAGCTCAGCGATGTCATCCGCCAGCACCAGATCACCGTCTGCGCCATCGAGTCCACGATCTTCGTCCAGAGTTATAAGACCGCCATCGTCCTCGGCACCGCCCGCGCCGCCTGCCTCATCGCCGCCGCCGAGCATGGTCTGCCTATTTATGAATACGCCCCCAAAGAGGTGAAGCAGGCCGCTGTGGGACGTGGAGCCGCGCAGAAAGACCAGGTCGCCTTCATGATCCGCTCCATGCTCCGGCTGAAGGAAACTCCCCCCGCCGACGCCGCCGATGCGCTGGCCGTGGGCATCGCCCATTTCCAAAACGCCGACGCCGGAGCGGCCCTCGGAAGAGAAGCTCGGCGAGTCTGAACGGCCCGCCGCTTGCACAGCCCGACATCTTGGCACAAGGAAAGCTCACAAACCTTATGGCCAAAAAACCTGTAGTTCTCATCATCCGCGACGGCTGGGGCATCAACCCCGGCGGTAAATCTCAAGCCGCCGCCAATGGCGACGCCACCCTGCTCGCCAAGACCCCTTTCCACGACCACCTCTACGCCACCTACCCACGCGGCACCGTCAGCGCCAGTGGTGAAGACGTCGGCCTGCCTGACGGCCAGATGGGTAACAGCGAAGTCGGCCACCTCAATCTCGGCGCAGGCCGCGTCGTGTATCAAGACTTGACCCGCATCAACAAAAGCATCCGCGATGGCGAACTCGCCACTATGCCTGTGCTCGTCGAAGCCTTCCAGCAAGCCAAAGGCAAGCGACTCCACTTCCTCGGACTCATCAGCGATGGCGGCGTGCATTCGCATCAGGACCACCTCGCCGCGCTTTGCAATGCCGCCAAGGCTGCCGGTGTCGATGATCTCATGGTCCACGCCATTACCGACGGCCGCGACACCTCGCCCAAAGGTGGTGCCGCTTACCTTGCCAAACTTGAGGCCGATTTGAAGCCCAGCGGCGCCAACATCGCCACCGTCATCGGCCGCTACTACGCCATGGATCGCGACACCCGCTGGGAGCGCAACAAGCTCGCCTGGGATGCCATCGTCCTCGGTCGTGGCGAAGTCCGCAGCGACACCCCCAGCTCCGCCGTGCAGGCCGCCTATCCGAGCGACCCGCGTGGCGATGAGTTCATGCAGCCCATGATCTTCAGCAACGCCAACGAACAGCGCATCCGCGATGGCGATGTCATCCTCTGGTTCAACTTCCGCGCCGACCGCGCCCGCCAGCTCAGTGAGGCCTTCTTGAAGCCCGGCTTTGCTGGCTTCGACCGCGAAGTCACCCCGAAGACCGGCTACTACACCCTCACCGAATACGACGCCACCTACACCGACCTCGGCGCGAAGGTCATCTTCGGCACCGAGACTCTGAACAACAACCTCGGCCAAGTCGTCGCCGCCGCCGGTTTGACTCAGCTCCGAGCTGCCGAGACTGAGAAATACCCTCACGTCACCTTCTTCTTCAACAGCGGTGTCGAGGAGCCGAACGTCGGCGAAGATCGCTACCTCGCCATCAGCCCGAAGGAAGTGCCCACCTACGACAAGAAGCCGCAGATGAGCGCTCCCGACCTCACCTTTGAAGTGCTGCGTCGCTTGGAGAAGTATGACCTCGTCATCATGAACTACGCCAACCCCGACATGGTCGGCCACACCGGCGTCGTCGAAGCCGGCGTCCATGCCTGCGAAACCATCGACTTCGGCGTGCGATTAATCGTCGAGAAGGTGCTCGAACTCGGCGGCAAGCTCTTCATCACCGCCGACCACGGCAACTGCGAGCAGATGCGCAACGCCGACGGCTCCCCGCACACCGCCCACACCACCAACCTCGTCCACGGCATCTACGTCGCCACTGATTCAGGAAGCGTCACCGTCGCCAACGGCAAGCTCGCCGACATCGCCCCGACTTTGCTCGACATGCTCGGTGTGGAGAAATCTGCCGAGATGACCGGGAAGTCGCTGCTGGTGCGGAAGTAATTTTTGATGCGCCTCCTCTTCCTCTGCTCCCGCAATCAATGGCGCAGCCCGACGGCGGAGGCGGTGTATCAGAATGATCCGCGTGTGGAGGTGCGCAGCGCTGGAGTCAGCGCTTCGGCGCGACGGCGTGTCACGGAGAAACTGCTGCTCTGGGCGGATCTCGTGCTCGTGATGGAGCACGAGCACAAGCAGCGGCTCCGCGAGCAATTCCCCGACCTCTTTCACGACCTGAATCTGGAGGTGCTCGACATCCCGGATGACTACGAGTTCATGGCCCCCGACCTCGTCACCCTCATCCAGGAGCGCGTGGAGCCGCTGCTGGCCGATCTTTGCGCTTGAGCGCAGGCCGCTGTTTCGCCAGCCTGCCCCATGACTCTAGCCGACTTCTGCGCCCATTGCCTTTCCCTGCCTCATGTCGAGGAAACCGTGCCCTTCGGCCCCGACGTGCTTGTTTATAAAGTCGGCGGCAAGATGTTCGCGCTCACCGTGCCGGACGAACATCCACCCACGGCCAATTTGAAATGCGATCCCGACCGCGCCATCGATCTGCGAGATCGCTACGAGGACATCCAGCC
>JBIKIA010000705.1:0-2693 GCA_044361885.1 Prosthecobacter sp.
ATGACCCGGCGTGAGCATGGTGCCTTCATGCTGATCTTCGGGCTGGGCTCTCCCGCCTTCGTCCTCGGCCTCTGCTGGGCCATCCGCCTCCTGCCGTCCACCCTCCTGAATGTCCCGAAACCCGACCACTGGCGTGCGCCGGAGAACTACCCCCAAGCCTGCGACATTATTTACACCTGGGCGCAGTGGTTCACCGTCGGCATGTTCGGCTGGATGACCTTCCTCAACTACCAAATCGTGCAGGCGAACCGCAGCACCCCGCCACGATTCGACAGCGAAGGCACCCTCTGGCTCAGCGGCCTGTTCATAGCCTTCACCGCCGCCACCATGGTCTGGCTCTACCGCCGGTTCCTGAAGACGAATCAGGCGTGCCCGTCAAAGATGCCAAGCAAATAGAACGTGAAGCCTATGCTAATATGCGCGCGGTGATCGAGAAGACGATCATGGCGGTCATGAATGCCGCGTCGATTTGATCAGGCCAACACGCCCTTCACCACATGATGCTCCTCCACGCCGGTGAGGCGTTGGTCGAGGCATTGGAACTTGAAGCTGAAGCGACTGTGATCAATGCCCATGAGGTGGAGGATGGTGGCGTTCAGATCGTTGATGTGGACGGGGTCTTTGGCGATGTTGTAGCTGAAGTCGTCGGTCTCGCCGTAGGTGGTGCCGCCTTTGACTCCGGCTCCGGCCATCCACATGCAGAAGTTTCGCGGGTGGTGGTCGCGCCCGTAGTTGTCTTTCGTCAGGGTGCCCTGGGAATAGACGGTGCGGCCGAACTCGCCGCCCCAAACGACAAGCGTGTCATTGAGTAGGCCGCGCTGTTTGAGGTCCATGACGAGGGCGGCGGTGGCCTGGTCGGTGTCTTCCATCTGCCCGCGTAGGAGCTTGGGCAGGTTGTTATGCTGATCCCAGCCGCGATGCAGGATCTGCACGACACGGGTGCCGCGCTCGATGAGTCGGCGGGCCATGATGGCGCTGTGGGTGAAGCTGCCCGCGCGGTTCACATCGGGGCCGTACATGTCCAGCGTGGCTTTGCTTTCCTTGCTGAGATCAGTGAGCTCGGGCACGCTGGTCTGCATGCGGAAGGCCATCTCGTAATTGGCGATGCGCGTCTGGATTTCAGGATCGCCAATGCGGGCGTGATTGATCTCGTTGAGCTTGCTCAGCGCATTCAGCATGGTGCGGCGATCACTGGGATCGACTCCTGGCGGGTTCTTCACATAGAGCACGGGGTCTCCCTGGCCGCGCAGCGCCACGCCGGTGTATTTGCTCGAAAGGAAACCGCTGCTCCACATGCGGGTGAAGAGCGCCTGCGCCTGACTGGCGGCGGGGAAGGTGGGCGTGAAGACGACGAAGCTCGGCAGGTCATTGCTCTCGCTACCGAGCCCATACGCGAGCCACGAACCGAGGCTGGCTTTTCCCGGCACCTCGCTGCCAGTCATGACGAAGGTGCAGGCGGGGTCGTGATTGATGGCGCTCGTATGCACGGTGCGCATGAGCGCGATGTCATCGACAATCTTGGACGTGTGCTTCAGCAGCTCACTGGCCCACATGCCGCTCTGACCGTATTGCTGAAACTTGAACATCGACGGCGCGACGGGCAGGCGCGACTGGCCGCTGGTCATGGTGGTGATGCGCTGGCCGTTGCGCACACTCTCCGGCAGGTCTTTATCAAAGAAGGCCTGCAAGCCGGGCTTGTGATCCCACAGATCGAGCTGCGAGGGCGCACCATTCATGTGCAGGTAGATCAGGCGTTTCGCCTTTGGCGCAAAGTGCGGTAGGCCAGGCATCGGCGGATGCACCTGTGCCACGGCTGCCTGCGCCATGTCACGCCCCATCATCGAAGCCAGCGCGATGCTCCCCGCCCGCAAACCGGTCTGGCCGAAGAACTGACGGCGCGTCTGCTGAAGATGGAAATCGAGGAGGGGATTCATGGGCAGGCTAATACGTCGGAGACGCCTCCGAGTTAGCAGGCAAAGCCGAGAGCGCCGAACACGCCCGCCAGATCCTCGGGGAGAGGTGCTTCGATCACGGTCTTCAAGCCGGAGGCGGGGTGCTTGAACTCAAGGCGGTGGGCATGGAGGGCGAGACGCTTCAGGCCGAGCGACTGACGAAGCCGCTTGTTCATGGAGAAGTCGCCATACACGTCGTCGCCCGCGAGCGGATGCTGGCGTGAGGTGGCCTGGACGCGGATCTGATGCGTCTTGCCCGTGATGAGATGAATGTCGAGCAGGCTGAGGCGCTCCTGAGCGTGGTGGGCTTTGACCTCGTAGCGCAGTTCGGCATTGGGCGGGCGGCCTTTGATGACTTGTGTGCGCACACTGCCACCAGCACGAGCAGTGCCGAGGTGATCCAGCCAGGTGCCTTTCGGCGGCAATGAACCACGCACGAGGGCGAGGTAATGCTTTTGGATGGCGTCTTCTTCAAACAAGGCGCGGCAGCGTTCGGCGGTCTTTTCATCCAGAGCAGCAAGTAGAGCGCCGGAGGTATCCTGATCGAGACGATGGATGAGCCAGACCTTGCCCGCCGGGCCGTCGAAGCATCGGCTATCGAGATCATACTTTCCCTCGAAGGCGGCGCGGTTCTTTGGTTCGAGGCGAGCCGAGTTCGGATGCGAGAGGACGCCTGCGGGCTTGTTGATCACGATGATGAAACGATCCCGGTGAAGGATCGGGCATTGGGTGATCAACGGT
>JBIKIA010000707.1:0-2685 GCA_044361885.1 Prosthecobacter sp.
GCGTCCATGGGCGCAGTTGAAGTATTATTCCTTCCACCCAGCCATCTACCCAAACATGGTCGGCCCAGTCTCCAGCGAAGTGCTCGCAGGCGATCTCGTGAACGTCTATGACAAAGAAGGCCGCCGCTTCGGTGCCGGTTATTACAATGCCAAAGCCCGCGTCCCCCTCCGCGTGCTCCATCATGGCGAGGACGACTTCACCGAAACCGATCTCGACGCACTGCTTCTCCAGGCCATCGGACTGCGGAAAGACTACCTCAAGCTCGACTCCGTCACCGAAGCCTACCGCGTCGTCCATTCTGATGGCGACGGACTCAGTGGTCTCGTCGTCGATCGTTATGGCGACACCCTTTCCATCGACATCACCACCCTCGGTGCCTGGCGTCGCATCCGCCGCTGGCTGCCCATCATGCATGAGCAGCTCGGCACCACGCAGCAGGTCATCCGCGTCGATCCAGACATCGCCCTCATCGAAGGCATCCGCATTGGCGACGTGCCCGAAGCCACGCAGCCCGGCCCACGCAGCGTCAAGATCCGCGAGCATGACGTGCGCTTCCTCGTGAACTTCGAGGCCGGACACAAGACCGGCTTCTTCTGCGATCAGCGCGACAATCGCGTCAAACTTGGCAAGCTCGCCACGGGCCGCGTCCTCGACCTCTGCACCTACACCGGCGGCTTTGCCCTCGCGGCGAAAATGAACGCCAAGTGTGAAGACGTCACCGGCGTGGACCTCGACGAAAAGGCCATCGCTCAAGCGAAACAGAACGCCAATTTGAATCAAACCCGCATCGACTGGGTGCATGGCGACGCCTTCACCTGGGGCCGCCAGATGCAGCGCAACGGCCAGCTTTGGGACACCCTCGTGCTCGATCCGCCCAAGCTCATCCATCAGCGCGACAACCAGGAAGAAGGCATCTTCAAATACCGCGACCTCAACGGCCTCGCCATCCAGCTCGTCAGGCGCGGCGGACTCTTCGTCACCTGCTCCTGCTCCGGCCTTCTCGGTGCTGACGACTTCGAAGAACTCGTCATCGGCTCCGCTCATCGTCAGGGACGCAAACTCCAGATCCTCGACCGCACCGGCCCAGGCCTGGATCATCCCGTCATGTCAAACTGCCCCGAAAGCCGTTACCTGAAAGTCATCTGGGCTCGCGTGGTCTGAGTCAGTGGTTGCTTAGCTCATGCGCGACTACCTGAAGCTCCACCTCGTCGTCGTGGCCTGGGGCTTCACGGCCATCCTTGGCAAGCTCATCGACATGCCCGCGGTCGAGATGCTCGTCTGGCGCACCGTGCTCGCCGCGCTTGGCTTCTGGCTCGTCGCCCGTTGGCAAAAAGTCAGCCTCCAGCTCACCGCCGCCCAAGCTGGTAGGATGCTCCTGCTCGGCGGACTGCTCGGAGCCCACTGGATCCTCTTCTTCATCTCCGCCCGGCTCTCCACCGCCTCCGTCTGCCTCGCCGCCATGCCCACCGCCATGGTCTGGTGCTCCCTCATCGAGCCCTGGATCAATGGCACCCGCCGTTGGCGACCGCTGGAGCTCATCGTCGGCGCCGTCATCGTCGGGGCCGTCTGGCTCATCTATGAGGTCGAGTTTCGTTACTGGCTCGGCTTCAGCGTCGGACTCGCCGCCGCCGTGCTTGCCGCCTTCTTCTCCGTCATCAGCAAGCAGATCGTCGCCCGCTCCCACTACGCCGTTTTGGGCACCTATCAGATGAGCGGAGCCGCCATCGTCTCCGTCATCGGCTGGCTCTGGCTGGAGAAAGGCCACGTCACCACCCCAGGCTGGGACGATGTCCTCTGGCTCCTGATCCTCGCCTCCATCTGCACCGTCTGGGCCTACGCGGGCTACATGGATGTCCTCCGCCGTCTCTCCATGTTCACCGTCAATGTGATCTACAACATGGAGCCCATCTACGGCATCCTCCTCGCCGCACTCATCTTCGGCTCCGAGGAGTTCATGAGCAGCGGATTCTACCTCGGTGCCGCCATCATCATCGGCAGCGTCCTCCTGGTTCCCTGGTTGGAAAAGTGGGTCGATCGAAGGGCGTGATCATCGTCAGAGAGCCTCTGGGGCTGGCTCTTCCCTGGGCACGAACAAGTCAGAGCCCCACCGCTGTCCGGCTCAAAGCAGGCAAGGTCAGGCGCATGGGACAGTGACGCCTTGAACCGATGACTTTACTCTGAATGCCTGGTATCTTCTTTTCAGCTTCCTTGCGCTGACCTAGAACCGCATAAAATTTTGTGTTTCTTATTAAAGTTTGATGCCAGACTACACCAATGAATCTGGAGCAAGCATCGCAAATACTCGAAATATCCCTTCCCGTTAAACAATCGACTCTTAAATCAGCATATCGTGAAGCTCTACTAATCTGGCACCCAGACCGCTTTGAAGGAAATATCAGTTTAAAGAAGAAAGCGGAGGGGAGGACACAGCTTATCAACGAAGCTTACTTGATCCTAAAGTCCGTTGTTCAGGACGATAACGAGCAAGATATGGCTCAATGTTCAGACGTCGCACCACTAGAAACCGCCGTCTCACATACTTCGGCAAGAGTTTTGGACGCCAATGATGGGGCTGTAACATCGCATTTCGGCACCAAAGTTAGTTTGGTTATCGTTATAGCCCTTGCATGGATCGGCTACGCGGTTTTAAAAACAAACCACTCTAAATCTAGCTCATCTACACA
>JBIKIA010000708.1:0-2684 GCA_044361885.1 Prosthecobacter sp.
CTTGGTCGGTCGCGATTGGATGAGCTCAGCGGTGTGGTGAACAGCACAACTACATCCTGCATTCCGCACACTCCGGTGTGCGGCTCCGTTGAAGCGAGGATGTTGGCACTAGGTTGCATGACAAAACATGACAAATGAATCTCAGAACCTTGCGAAATGGTTCATTGGCACCCGCGATTACCCTTGAAGGAACGCCCGGAAATACGAAGATTCACACATGGACGAAACACCCAAGCAATCCCGGAGGGCTAGCCCATGAAAAGCCGGGGGTTGAGGAACGAAACCCCCGGTCATGAATCGGCCCACATCGTCGCAAACACCGAACCCCGGATGGGGTTCCCCCATGGGCGACCTCGTGTCGAGCGGGCGTCACAGGTGATGGGGGGAACTCCGCTGGAGTTCGGGGCCGAATGGGATCGTGGCGGCGTCTGACCGGAGGTTAGCTCGCTGAGGCTCACCCCTGAGTCGTCCAGGGGCTCCCCTGGGTCATCCAGACGCACGGCCAGTGGCTCGTTTCATCAAGGGTGGGGCGGGCCAGAACGGCGGTCCCTCTCCCCGCTGCGGAGGTGTTTCGCTACCAGATGTCCCTGCGGGGAGAGGTTAGGTGAGGGGAACTTCTGGATCGTTCGGCAAGGTGTCGGCCCCCTCACCCCAACCCTCTCCCCGGAAGGAGATTGGACGGGGAAACGAAATGCACTGCCGGGGAGAGGGAGCCAGCGCCCCGACCTCCTTGGAAGTTCGATCTACTTTTGCGCCCGCATCTTTCCGGGGTTGATTTCGGCCCCGGCATCCTGTCCTCTGCGCACCCTTCCTCTTCTTCCGCCCCCTTTATGCCCCGGTGGGAAACCCTCCTCTGGCTCGCCAGCTACATCATTCTTTGTCTCGGATTGTCCGCCTTTGGCGCGCACAAGATCAAGGTGCTGTATGGCTACTGGCGGCATCGCAGGCAGCGGCCTGTGGCTTTGCGGGAGTTTGCCGAGCTGCCCGTCGTCACCGTCCAGCTCCCCATTTTCAATGAGGCCGACGTGCTCGACCAGCTCATCAGCTACATCAGCGCGCTGGAGTACCCGAAGGACCGCCTCCAGATCCAGTTCCTGGATGATTCCACGGATGAAACTGTGACCCTCGGGGAAGCCCACGCGCAGCGGCTCCGCGAGCAGGGCTTCGATGTCGAGTATCGCCATCGCGTGAACCGCCAGGGCTACAAAGCCGGCGCACTGGATGAAGGCATGGCCACGGTGAAGGGCGAGTTCATCGCCATTTTCGATGCCGACTTCGCCCCCGAGCCCGACTTTCTGCTCAAGACGATCCACCACTTCACCGATCCGAAGGTGGGCATCGTGCAGGCACGCTGGGTGCACAGGAACCGTGACTACAGCCTGCTCACCCGGCTCCAGGGCATCCTGCTGGATGGTCACCTCATGCTGGAGCAGACCTCGCGCAGCCGCTGGGGTGAGTTTTGCAACTTCAACGGCACCGCCGGACTCTGGCGGCGCAGCACCATCGACGATGCAGGCGGCTGGCGTGCGGACACGCTGACCGAGGATCTCGATCTCACCTACCGCGCGCAGTTCAAAGGCTGGCGCTTCGTGTATCTGAATGACGTTCTCGTCCCCGCCGAGCTGCCGCCGGACATGGATGGCTACAAGTCGCAGCAGCATCGCTGGGTCAAAGGCTCCATCCAGGTCTGCCTCAAAATGCTCGGGCAAGTCTGGCGCAGTGATGTGCCCTTCCACACGAAGTTCGAAGCCACCGCGCATCTCGGCGCGAACTTCGCGAACCTGCTCACGCTCGTCTCGCTCGTGCTCGTCTATCCCGTGGACTTCCTGCCGCAGAACTCCTGGCAAAAAGCCGTCTTCCTCGACTTGCCCGTCTTCTTCTTTGCCACCATCTCCGTCATCGCCTTTTACCTCACCGCGCAGGGCGCTCAGAGCCGCTGGGGCTGGCTGAAGACGCTGCCCTTCATCCCTTTTTTCATGGCGCTGGGCATCGGCATGACCGTCAACAACGCCAAAGCCGTGATCGAAGCCCTGCTCGGGAAGCAGTCCGAGTTCGTCCGCACGCCGAAGTATGGCGTGAACAACAAGGCCGAGGCCTCGAAGAAGTCCTTCCATTACAAAGCGGGCAAGTCCGTGGGCCTCTGGATCGAGCTCCTGCTCGCCGGCTACTTCGGCTGGCTCATCTGGCTGGCCATCGAGATGAAGGACTGGGGTGCCATGCCCTTCCGCGGCCTCTTCATGTTTGGCTTCCTCTACGTGGCTTCGGGATCGCTTTTCAATCGCTTCTCGATGGCACTCTTCGTGCCTTCCTCGGACAACAAGAAGAGCTGAGGAGTCACTCAGCGTGTGCCTTTGAGCAGGTCAAAGACGGTGACCATGCCGAGCAGGTGATCCTCGGCATCCACGACCACGGCCTTGCTCACGCCGGTGCGCATGAGGGTCTGCACGAGTTCAGGCACGAGCACATCGCCACGCACGCAGAAGGGCTT
This sequence comes from Prosthecobacter sp., assembly GCA_044361885.1. Classification (GTDB taxonomy): domain Bacteria; phylum Verrucomicrobiota; class Verrucomicrobiia; order Verrucomicrobiales; family Verrucomicrobiaceae; genus Prosthecobacter. Next base: position 2,489 of record JBIKIA010000708.1, read on the forward strand.
CGTGAGCGGCAGATCCTTCAAGCCATCGCGACAGGTGAGGCCATGGTTTTTCAGCCAGTCATAGGCCACAGAGCGCCGCAGCAGACCGATGACCTTTCCTCCTTCCGTGACCGGATAAGTGCTGTGTGGATGCCGCTGGAACTCCTCCACCGCATCCTGCACACAAAGCCCGGCATCCAACGATGCCACGTCCTTC
>JBIKIA010000711.1:0-2683 GCA_044361885.1 Prosthecobacter sp.
GCTGAGGATTGATCTTGTAGTCGCCCTTGCCGCCTGAGGTGCGCTGCGGTTTTGGAGAGAAAATCTGCGCGTCCTTCCATTCCGCATCGCGTGTGGTGATGGGCAAGAGCGTGCCGTTGAATCGAATCTCAAACGCATCGGCCTCGTCGGCCTGAAAGAGGACGCAACGCAGCGTGAGACGGGCCATCACATCTGTGGCTGGCGGCGCGTCGCTGATGTGCAGTGTGAACTTCGCGACGTCGCCATCGAGTTGCTTTGGCAAAGGCGCGGTGTCGTTGCGGTTGAAAAAGCCGTCGGCCCATGGATAGCCGCCGCGTCGTTCAACGGCGAAGATCTTGTCTTTGCCTGCCATCGCCTTCGGATCGCCCACCTCCTGATAGGCGGCTTGATGCGAGGGCGGTCCGACGTCGGAGCCAACGAGGCGGCAAACTTCAGGAGTGCCCACGGACCAGTTGAAGGTGGCCACGCTGTCCGCTCCGCGTTGAAAGTGATTGGCGAACACGCCGCGCAAGAACTCGAGGGAGCCGTAGCGATACCCATCGGTGGTGTGATGATCATCAAAGCAAGGTTGAAGCTGAACTTCATTGCCGACTGCGGCGCGAATGCCCTCGACATCCACATCCATCGAGCGTGATCCGAGCGTGAGCACATCCACCAGATGCTGGTTAGCCCACGCCTTCACATCGAAGCCGTCCGCATGGCAGCCTTCGAGAGTCTGCGGCACTTTCGCGGCCAGCAGGAACGGGCGTCCGCGCTGCTGCGCAACTTCCAGCAACATCAGCCGGACCATGCGCATGAACTCCGTGACATGCCCGCGAAGCTCCCACTGATGACCGACCGGAAGGCATGGAATGTGACGCGAGAAATCAATCTGAATGCCATCCAGATCGTAACGTGTCACCAGTTCACGCAAAATCGCCACCTTGTGTTCTCGCAATCCAGCAGCGGCGAGATTCCACATGCCCTGCGGCCACCATGAGGCGGGAACAACCCAATCAGGATGCACTACCTTCATCGGATGCGGTTGCTTCGACAACCCGCCTTCGGGCAGGCATTCGACTTCGCTGATGCGATGGTTCCAGAAGACCTCCAGCTTGCGACGGCGCGTTTCATTCACGAGTTGCTCGACCCAATCGATGCCTTCGCTGAGCCATTGCTTCAGTAGTGGATGATCCACCGGAGGTTCGATCTTGCTCGGATACGAACAACCCAACGGACTGCCGCCGATGTCCCACCAGATGGCGTCGATCTGACTGCCCGGCGCGTCCATCTGCGAAAAGACCACGTCACGAAAACGCTCGAACTTGGCATCGGCATTCCGGTGCAGCTTCCAGTAACTCCACATGGGATCATTCGCATCGTATTGCACGACGATGCGCCGTTTCCTTCGCTGCATCGCATCACGATGATCCGCTGGTAACTCGACAGCCTGCAACAACGTCGTAGTCAACACGGCGCCAGCGCTCGTTTGGAGAAACTGTCGGCGATTCATGGCAGATGAAGGTGGGTTCTCACAAGGTGCTTGGAGGGATGAGTTTCTGTGCGGCGAGCCATTTCAGCGCGGCCGCTTTCCACTGCTCCCAAAGCGGGCCTTTGCAGCCGTTGAAGCCATGGCCACCGGTGGGGAGCTCAAGCAACTCGACGGGGACGTTGTGCTGCTTCATCGCAGCGACGAACTGCCGACTGTTCTCGGGCGGCACGGGCTTGTCATCGATGGCGTGGGCGAGGAAGGTTGGCGGCGTGTCGGCGGTAACTTGAAGTTCGTTGGAATAGAGGCGCACGAGGTCCGGCGTGGCATTGGTGCCGATGAGCTTCTCTTTGGAGCCGGTGTGCGTGAACTGGCCCATCGTGACGACGGGATAAACGAGCCAGCCAAAGTCGGGACGGCAGCTCAGGCGCTCGGCGGGATCGGCATTAGCAGCATCGCCTGCATTGAAATGCGTGAGCGCAGTCGAGGCGACGTGACCACCGGCGGAGAAGCCTAAAATGCCGATGCGCTGCGGATGGATCTTCCAGGAGGCGGCATTCGCACGAGTGAGGCGGATGGCGCGCTGTGCATCAAGCAGCGGCACCTGATGTCGCAACTCCGGCAGGCGATACTCAAGAATGACGCAAGCGATGCCGTGCTCGTTGAGCCATTGCGCGATGGGATAGCCCTCGCGGTCGGTGACGTGGCGGATGTAACCGCCACCAGGGCAGAGCACGATGGCCGCACCGTTCGCCTTTTCAGCAGGCGGGAGGAAGACTTCGAGCGTCAACTTGCTGTCCTCGAACTTGCCATCACCGATGGGTGCTTGGTTAGCGGGCCAAAGCGCAACGCGCTGCGTGGGCGTTGGTTTGGGAGAAACCACTGTCGTCTGCGCTGCCGCATCTGAGATCGACGCGAGGACGAGAATGCTGATCGTGAAGAGAAAAGAGATGGTTTTCATGACTGTGTTGAGATTTGTGCGAGGTCACGCTGAAACAGCGTCTTGATGCCGACGATCAACGCGATGCCCGCCGCGAGATAAGCCAGTGCCGTGATGGATAGCAGCTTGTCGATGCCGAGTGATTGCTTCCACATGCCCCCAAACAAGGTTGCGAAGCCGGACATGATCGCACCGCAGAAGTTGAGTATGCCAACGGCGGAGGCACGGGTGTCGGCGGGGACGACTTCGAAGGCGGCGGGGAAGATGTTGCCCAT
>JBIKIA010000710.1:0-2683 GCA_044361885.1 Prosthecobacter sp.
GGCACGCTCAGCTCGAAGACACCGTCGATGCGCAGCTCGTCGAGGCTGTCGCCATTGATGTGCGCGTAGCCGGTGAGCGAGCCCGCGCCGAGCTTATCGCCAAAGCTGCCAATGGTGTCGTTGATGGCGGTATCCAACTCAGCGAGCACCTCAGAAAGGGCATCGCGGATGGCCTTGTTCAGCGCGGCGAAGGCACTGTCCACCGCTTCATTAAAGCTGGCCTGGAGGTCATAGAGACGCTCCTTCACGGCCTCCTGGATGTCTGCCACCAACTGCGTGGCATAGAAGGCGTCCTTGATCTCCTGCGCGATCTGGTCACGCCACTCGTCCGCGATGTCATCCAGTCGAGATAGATCCTGCGTGGTGGCGGATAGCACGATCTCTTTGACGGCGAGATTCACACTCAAGTTGAGGTTGGCGATGTCCACCTGGCCACCGGAGACATTGTTGATGATGTCCTGGATTTCTTCCCCGAGATCGGTGGCACCCTGAATCTGCGTGCGCACTTGGCTGATGAGGTCACGCACGTCCTGCAGCGTGGTGGTGATGGCCGCCAGAGTGGGTTCGGCTTCCTGAATGAGTGCGTTGAGTTCCTCCTCAATCGTGGAGGCCTCCACAGCAGCGCTGAGTACGCCGACCAGTGCGGAGGAGAGTGACTCGAAAACGATGCGGTGCAGCTCGCCATCCACATTCACCTGTTTCAGCAAACCGTTTGCCACCTGCTCCACCGGCAGACTCAGCCCCGTGTCTGGATCGATCGTGACCTGATTAATCACCGAGTCGATGCCCTGCTCGATCTTCGCCAGTCGGGCATCGAGGTCGTAGAGGAAGCCGTTCGTGTTCGTGATGGTGTCATCCAGGGTGTTCAGGGCCGTCGTGAGCTGAGAGCCGGGGCCGATATGAGCGCTGATGATGGTCTCCAGATCCGCCTGCGTGTAAACACCGCTGGAGATCTTCGTCTTGAGCGCGGTGATGAGATTATTGAGCACCGGAGCCGTCACCGCATCCAGCGCCTTGCCGAGCAGATTTTCCGCGCTGTCACTGAGTGAGTTGGCAAATTCATCCACGCCATTTTCCAGCGCGCCGAAGACCTTGTCTCCCGCAGCATCGATCATCGCGGAGGCCGTGCCCGTGGCGTCATCCACGGCATTGAAGACGAAGTTTGCCAGGCTGATTTCTGGCAGGCCGTCATAGCGCACGCCGAAGGTGATCTCGGCATTTTCGGCATCCATGAAGACCAGCTCGTGCTGGGTTTGCACGACGACGATGTCTTTCGTGATGGGACCGAGGCCGGTGAAATTGAAGGCGGTGTTGGACCACTTCAGCGGGTAGTCGAAGGATAGGATACCGCCGAGCCAATCTTGCTGGGCGCGGGGCTTGTACAGTTCGTTCGTGTCTCCGCTGTCCCGGTAGGCGGCCAGCGTGCCGGTGTAGCCGTCATTGCCGTCGTCAAACGTCGTGTCCGTGAACGGGTCCAGCGAGGCCTCCAGCCAGCCCTGCGTGGGCCAGCCACCCATGATGTGGAGCACGGAAGTGTTGTCCGCCTCCACGCAGCGTGTGTGCAGATGCACCTGCATGTCCCGGAAGAATGGCACGTCGATGGAACCAAAGAGACTCCAGAAGCCCTCTGCGGCTCCGGCGTTGTCATTCAGGTAAGCTTGCTGGGCGGGGAAGAACTCATAGGTTTCGCCAGTGGAGCCGATGATTTGCACCGAGCCTGGCAGGCGGACACGCGTGGGCACATCGCCATCCGGCGCCAGCGCTGTGTGCTCCGTCGGTGTGAGGAAGGTGCCATCTGCCTCGATCCCGAGTGCTCCGACGATCTCATCTTCAACGTGGGAAGCGTAAGCGCCAAAGCCGAGCACGAAGGTGGTTCCCGCGCCAGGATCGCAGGTGCTCGTGGAGACAAAGCTGGCCGTGTAAGGCGTGAAGAGGCAGTCCCAGAAGTCGAATTCCTTGGTCACCGTGCCTGCGCCAGTGATTTCCAGACTCTCGACAGCTCCCAGGCAGGTGAGCTTCATCTCGGTGAAGTCGAGCATGAAGTTCGTGGGGGATGGTAAAGCCAGTTCCCCGGCGGTGCGGCTGTCCTCCTGCTCCGTGGAGAGGAAGGAGAAGCCGAAGGAATCCAGCGTGAACTGATAACCGCCGATGGTCGCTGTGCCGGGGAAGCCGCCTGCGGGAGCCTCGTGGATGCCGGTGACACCGGAGGTGCGGACATAGTATTTCGAGCGCGTCGTCAGCGTGTAAGCGCCGAAGGGATCTCCCTGCAAGGTGCTCAGGCCTGAGTGCGAGCCCGTGTCACAGCGGAAGTTCGTGCCCGAATAGTCACCCAGACCAGCCGTGTAGGCTGCGGTGGCGGGACGTTCCGGGGCCGCGAGGTTCGCTGGATCATAGCCGCTCAGCAGCATGAAGCCGGCGGCATCTTCATCGGTGAGGGTATTCAGATCTCCGCGCAGAAAGGTGCCCGCCATGAGAAAGTTCGCCGAGGGGAAGAGGGTGGTGACCTGATGCGCATAGCTCTGCGGGTCAGCAGGCACCGCTTTGGGGATGGCACCCCAGGACAGGGCGCTCATCATCGCCACACCACTGGTGTGAAGTCCGCCGTCCGAGGTGAAGTCGAGTTTGCCCGTCGTGGGAGTGACGATGACGCTGGAGGTCACCGCAGCGCCGCAACCCTGCTCCA
>JBIKIA010000709.1:0-2683 GCA_044361885.1 Prosthecobacter sp.
TGAACAGGGGGATGAGAGGGACGAGGATGCTGGTGGGATAGCAGCCGGGACATGCAATCAGGCGGGCTTTCTTGATGTCCTCCGTGCGCACTTCAGGCAGGGCATACACGGCCTCCGCGAGCAACTCAGGCGCTGGATGCTCATGATCATAGAACTCTTTGTACAACGCCGCACTGCGCAGACGGAAGTCGGCACTGAGGTCGATGACCTTCATGCCAGCATCGAGCAACCCCTTCGCATACTCCACGGAGACGCCGTGAGGCAGCGCAAGAAAGGCGATCTCTGCACCGGTCGTCTTCAAAGCAGCGATGTCAGGCTGGCTGAAGGTGAGTGAATCCGCCACGCCAACACCCCGGAAACGAGGGAACTCTGCGGAGAGCGCCTTGCCCGCCAACTGGCGTGAAGTGACCGCCACGAGTTCGGCATTCGGATGCCGTAGGAGGAGGCGCAGGAGCTCGATACCGGAGTAACCACTGGCACCGAGGACAGCAACTTTGACAGGAGAGGCCATGAGAAGAAAGGGGCGCGATTATGTGGGGCGCGGCCCCATGCGCAACCGCGATTTACCAATGACCGGCATCCTCGGAGCGGCTGGCCGAAAGATTGAGAAGGTAATTATTAACTTCATTTGCGAGTCTCCGACTCCCCGGCATCATGGGGATATGGCAAGCATCACGAACGAAAAACTCCTCGGACATACTCAATGGCTGGAAAGCGCAGGCAAGAGTGGGCGGAAAGTCGATGAGACAGGAATGAACTTGGCCGGAGCGATGCTCAATGATCTGAATCTGACGAAAGCTCACTTCGTCGGCACGACGATGACGAAAGCCAATCTGGCAGGAACCAATCTGACGGAGGCGGACTTCAGTGGTGCCAATCTGGACAGTGCAGATCTTAGCGGAGCTGATTTGAGCGGGGCGGATCTTGGCGGTGTTTCCATGCGCCATGCGAATCTCACCAATGCCAAAGTTTGTGGAGCCGATCTCTCTGGAGCCAATCTGGAAGGGGCCAATCTGACCAACGCGGACTTCACGAACGCCGATTTGATCGCGGCCAATCTGAACAAGACGAACCAGTCAGGCTTGATCGTGACAGGAGCGAAACTGGCAGACACCCAAGGTCTGACAGTCAGGGCCTAGCCCAGCTCAACCTGCCGGCCCAGTGGCGGAGCGACTGTCATCAAACAGGGTGACGCGCAGAGGGATGCTGGTGATGACCTTGCCATCCTTTTCCAGCTGCCAGGTGACGAGTCCTGGCTTCTCAAAACGGATGTTTTGCAGATTCAGGATGATGTTACGAGTAACGAAGGGAACGAAAGATCAAGGGAAGACCACCTCAAGCGGCGGTTCGAGTGGCAGCGGTTTCAGCACCTCGTTTCCAGCATTCTCTTTGCAACTCACGCGGAAGCTATGCCTGCCAGCATCTCCTGGAGAGAACATGAGCCGGATCACAAGAGCACAGGAAGGGTGATTGACCGGAAACTGACGTGAACAGAGGGTGTCGAAGGCCCCCAGCATGCAGAGCTTGCCGTTGTAGTCGGAAGCTGAGTCACAGAGGGTCGCAATTTGTACAATCATTAGAGAGAGGAATTGGAAATCGTGCCTTTCGTTTCAAGGCACCAAGCAACAAACAGGGGTCAGTTACGCTGGAAAAGTCGTTTAAAGAAGCCACCCAGAGTTTTCTTTTCCTGTGGAGCCGGAGCGGCTGCTGGAGCCACTCGCCGGAAGTTTTCCCCAGAACCTTCGGCATTTGGGTCCAGTTCACCCTCGTCGAGAGACACGGCCTGAGGTATGTCCTTCATGGCGGCGAGCAGCGGATCATCAGCGGGCGCGCCTTGATAATACTTCGTGAAAACTTCATTCACGATGGGAGCGGCGATACCACCACCGCTGACCCTTTCTCCAGGACGACCTTCATAGACGACGGAGTAGGCCAGCACCGGCTGGCTGGCGGGAAGAAATCCAGTAAACCAAGCGAGGTTTTGCTCCTTGGCAGGCTTCCACTGGGCCGTGCCGGTCTTGCCGGCGATCTGTACCTGCTTGATGCCAGCAGCCCGTCCGGTGCCGCCACTGCCGGAGACGACGGCCACCATGCCTTTGACGACGGCATCGCGAGCGATAGGGTTCAGATTGACCTGTCTGCGAATCTTTGGCTCGTAGGCTTCGACAATGACCTCACTGATGGTCTGCACCTGCTGCACGAGCAGTGGCTGACGCATGACCACACCATCTCCGATGGCGGCCATGCACTGGCAGACTTGCAGAGGTGTGGCGGTGACGGTGCCCTGGCCGATGGAAATATTGGCGAGTTCACCGCCGAGGATACGATGGTCCGCGTTGGTGGGGAGATTACCTTTGCCTTCACCTTTGATCGGCAGGCCGACACGCTCGGCAAAACCAAGGCGCTGGGCCATGTTGGTGATGGGATCCGCTCCGACTTCCAGAGCTGCCTGATAGAACCAAGTGTTGCAGGAGCGCTTAATGGCGGTGATGACGTTCATGTCTCCTTCATCACTCTTCGTGTTGTGGTTGTGGAAGTAGCGGTCGCCGATGAGCAGATCTGTGCCGCAGTAAAAGGAGCTGCTAGGGGTGACTTTACCGCTCTCCATGGCACCGAGGGCGGTGACGAGTTTGAAGGTGGAGGCTGGGGGATACTCGGCACTGAAAGCACGCCCGTAGAGGGG
>JBIKIA010000712.1:0-2682 GCA_044361885.1 Prosthecobacter sp.
CTGAACGAGAGCGTGGATTTTGCGGAGCTGGCTGAGCACCTGGGGGAGTTCGGCGAGAGGAATTTGATTGGGACCGTCGGAGAGCGCTTTGGCGGGCTCGGGATGAGTTTCCATGAACACGCCATCACAACCCGTGGCGACGGCAGCCCTTGCGAGGACGGGGGCAAGCTTGCCATCTCCGCCGGTGGTGGTGCCGAGGCCACCAGGACGCTGCACGGAGTGGGTGGCATCAAAGATGACGCGGAAACCGAGCTCACGCATCCAGTAGAGGGAACGCATGTCGGCGACGAGATTTTGGTAACCAAAGGTGGTGCCGCGCTCGGTGAAGAGGAAGTTCTGGCAACGAACGGACTGGAGTTTTTCAGCAATGTTTTTGACATCCCAGGGGGCCATGAACTGGCCTTTTTTTACATTAACGGCACGTCCAGTCTCGCCAGCCGTGAGGATGAGGTCGGTCTGGCGGGAGAGGAAGGCGGGAATCTGGAGGAGATCGATGTATTCAGCGGCGATTTTTGCCTCCTCAGGGGAGTGGATGTCGGTGGTGACTGGGACGCCGAGCTTCTGGCCGACACGCTGGAGGAGCTGGCAGCCCGCTTTGACGCCGATGCCGCGATACGAACTACCAGCGCTGCGGTTGGCTTTGTCGTAGGAGGCTTTGAAGATCCACTTCAGACGCAGGCTGTTAGCGAGGGCCCCCAGACGGTCGGCCATGTCCCAGATGAATTCTTCACTCTCGATGACACAGGGTCCGAGGATGAATAATGGCTCTGAGCCATCAACGGAGACGGAGCCGACCTGAACCACCGGGAGCGAAAACATGCGAGGACTGTGAGGGGATGGGCAACGGCCTCATGCCGGTGCTGAGTTGACGCTAGCGAGCACACGCGGGCCTGACAACAGGCAAGAAAAAAGCAGGCCTGATTTTCATCAGACCTGCTCTGAGGTGGTGGATCAATGAACCGTGGAACCAGCGACGGGTTTGAAGGTGACGATGCCGGAGGTGCGTGGCGAGGTCGCCGTCGTCGTCGTGGGTGCCACGATGTTTTGCGGCAGTTGATCAATGAGGAAGTGGCCAGTGCCGAACTCGGTCGTGGTGGTTTCATCGACGCGGGCGCGGATGATAAGGCCCAGGTAACTGACCGAACGCTTCACGATGGGGGGCGACTGACCATTAACGGGGTTGTTGTCATCCAAGGCAAATTTACCGCTAAAGGCACCGGTAGCGGCATTCGCAGCAAGGCTGGTGCCTGCTGGATTCACGATAACAGGGGTGAGAGTTTTCTTCGGCACGGTGATTTTACTGGCTGCGCCGATGCTGACTGTGATGTCTGGATTGTCCGTTGTAGCGACATCGCCGGGCTCGATAGGCGAATTATCAGTGTCTCCATCTTCACTGAACATGAGCTCGGCATTGTTGGAGACGCCAGCCGTGGTGTCGATACCCATGAGGACCGTGGTGCTGCCTTTGATCGGCGGAATGTAGCGGCCTCCGATGATGGTAAGATTGACCGGCGTGGTGACAGTGGCAGCGGGAACTCCGGCAAGAACCTGAGTCGTGCCGAATCCGGAGCGATAGACTCGGGCCTTGCTGGTGGCTGTGGGATCTGGAGCGCGGACGTGGGAGACGATGCCGGTGACATCGTTGTCGGCAGCATTCGGAACGGTGCGCGTGTCGATCTGAATGTTCTCGATCTGCGGTGTGGATGCGTCATCACTGAGGACAGAGCCTTTGGTGGCCGTCTTGTAGAGAGTCTGGAAGAGGAAGAGCTGCCCTGTGGGACCGACGTAAGAACTGCTGGTGAGCGTCTCGCCATCTGAGGTGCGTCCTGCGAGCTTGTAGGTGCCAGCGGCGGCGACGGTGATGGCGGCGTAACCGGCACCCTGCGGCACCCTGGCGCTGTCACCAATGAGAGCGTCGCCGTCCGGCAGGCAGAGGGCGATGTTGTAGAGGCCGACATACTCGGTGGGAAGGTGGGAGACGTTTGCCACGGCTTTAGCAGCCCAGTTATTCCGCCAACCGGTGAAGGCGACGCTGCCCGCGCTCGAGGTAATGGTAGCATCCGTGATGGTGACAACGGGTGGTGCAGCGGGGACGACCACGACTGGCGCGACGATGGTAAGCTTAAAGCTCAGGGTAAGCGCCGGGTCGGTCTTGGTGGCGGGGACGACGACTGTGGCCGTTGGTGTGCCAGTAAGGGCACCTGTGTTGTCCACGTTCATGATGAAGTTGCCCTTGAAGGCTCTCGCAGCGGTGCTGCCTAGGGTGACCTTCCCGGAGAGGGCGCCAAGAGTTGTGACCGTCATGTCAAAACGACCACCGAGGTTGCCATTCAGCGACTGACTGCGGACCACGGGGCCAGCAAAGGTTCCAGGGACACCCGCAGGCAACGGATGAATGGTGATGGTGGACTGGAGCTTCTCGGAATCTCCGAACAGGTTGGTTGCCCAGGTGGTGATGGTGATGCTGGCCGGAGCAGATGCTTTGGTAGGATAGCCACTGATGACACCGGTGGTCTTGTCGAACGTCAGACCGGCAGGCAGTCCTGTGATGTTGTAGCTGACGGGGGTGCGGCTGCGAGACTGCGCCTCAGTGAAGGGCACAGAGGTAACACGATCAGCGAGGTTGACGTCGATGGTGTCATTGTAGAGTCCACCGATGACGCCTGGATTGAGAACGGCAGG
>JBIKIA010000165.1:0-9114 GCA_044361885.1 Prosthecobacter sp.
CACTACTTCATCGGGCCTTCAGAAGGCGGGCTAGAGATCAGCGTCGATGGCACAGAAATTCTGCTCATCACTCCGGCCTCACCACTTGGCGCGCGGCTCATGGGTAAAACAGCCGGAGATCGGATCAACCTGCCCTCAGGACAGCCGGCAAGGATCAAAAATATTGGTTAGCCAACCTGTGGTCGAAAGATGGAACTGTGAGTTGCTAAAATCCCCCAAGGCTGTCTGCTGAGACATGATGGAGCCACCGGAGACCGCCCTTGTGAACCGCCAGAGCCTTTTGGGGCGAGTGGCTTTCCTGGGGGACTATGTTCCCCGGCTTTGCGGGATCGCGACTTTCACGCATGATCTCTGTGAGGCGGTCAGTGCGGCTTCGCCTGAATCAGAGTGCTATGTGGGTGCGGTGAATGACCGTGCCTCAGGCTACGACTACCCGGAGCGAGTCCGCTTCCAACTTCTGGAAAAGGACATCGATGCCTACCGTCGCGCAGCGGATTACCTGAACTTCAACAATGCTGACGTGCTCTGCGTGCAGCACGAGTTCGGCATCTATGGCGGCCCTGCGGGAAGTCACCTGCTGGCGTTGCTGAAAGAAGTGCGCATGCCCGTGGTGACGACGCTGCACACGATCCTGAGCAAGCCGGATGCCACGCAGCGCCGGGTGATGGACGCACTCGTGCAGCGCAGCGAGCGAATGGTGGTCATGGCGCAGAAGGGCGCGGAGATCCTGCAGGAGACCTACTCCGTGCCACTCTCGAAGATCGAGGTCATTCCGCAGGGCATCCCGGACATCCCTTTGCAAAGCTCGGAACTCTCGAAAGCACAGTTCGGCGTCGAAGGACGTGCGGTGTTGCTGACCTTTGGCCTGCTGGGGCCGGGAAAGGGCATCGAGCACGCGATCGAGGCGCTACCGGAGATCGTGCGTGCTCATCCGGAGGTGGTGTATCTTGTGCTCGGGGCCACACATCCGCATCTGCTCGCCCGTGAAGGTGAGCGCTACCGCCTGAGCCTGGAGTGGCTGGCGGAGGAACGCGGGGTGAAGGAGCACGTCATTTTCTACAACCGCTTTGTCTCGCCCAAAGATTTGCGGGAGTTCATCTGCGCCACTGACATCTATGTGACGCCTTATTTAAATGAGGCGCAGATCACCTCGGGCACGCTGGCCCAGGTCTTCGGAGCCGGGAAGGCCGTGGTCTCCACGCCTTACTGGCATGCTCAGGAACTGCTTTGCGAAGGACGCGGAAGCCTCGTGCCATTCGGAGATTCAGCGGCCATCGCGCGCGCTGTTAATGCTTATCTCGATCAACCCGCGCTGCTCCAGCAGGTGAGCCAGAAAGCCTGGGAGGCCGGGCGGGGCATGATCTGGCCCGCAGTCGCCGAGCGGTATCTGGAGACCTTCCAGAATGCCTGTGTGGATCGGAAGCGTGCGCCGCGTACCGCCTTTGCCGGATGGACGGCGGCCAGCCGCTCCTACGATCTGCCACCCGTGAATCTGGGCCATCTCACCCGCATGTCAGACAGCACAGGCATCTTCCAGCACGCCCTTTTCACCGTGCCCGATTTCCTCCACGGCTACTGCACGGATGACAATGCACGCGCCTTCATCCTCTGCAATTTGCTGGATGATCTCGGCGGCGGACATCCGACGACGGTCACGCTCAATGGCCTGTCCAGTTCCTACCTCGCCTTCCTAGCCTCCGCACTGAACCGGGACACGGGACGCTTCCGAAATTTCATGAGCTTCGACCGCCGCTGGCTGGAGCCAGCTGGCAGTGAAGACAGCCATGGCCGTGCACTTTGGGCGCTGGGCATCGGTACCACCCTTTCCCAGCATCCCGGTCATCGGCGGCTGTGTGTGGAACTCTTTGAGGCAGCCCTTTCGAATGTCGAGTCCTTCACCTCACCTCGCGCCTGGGCCTTCACGCTTCTCGGCTTGCATGAGTATCTGCGAGTCTTCCCGGACAACCATCGCGCTGCCGCCGCTCGTGAGGTGCTCACGGGAGATCTCGTGAGGCTTTGGAAAAGCTACGCCACGGACGAGTGGCCCTGGTTCGAACCTCGCGCTACCTATGACAATGCGCGGCTCTGCCAGGCTCTCCTGCTCAGCGGTCGCTCCATGCCTCATCCCGAGGCTCAGGAGATCGGCCTCAAGTCCCTGCGCTGGCTCGCCTCCATTCAAAAGACACCCACCGGCTGCTTCCGCCCCATCGGCAGCGAGGGCTTCTATCTGCGTGATGGTGCACGTGCGGACTTTGATCAGCAACCCGTCGAAGCTCAGGCCATGGTCGCCGCCTGCCTGGAGGCCCACCGCGCCACAGGTGATGACACCTGGTCACGCGAGGCCCGCCGTGCGTTTGAGTGGTTCCTCGGTCGCAACGATCTCGCACTCCCGCTTTACGATCCTGGAACGGGTGGCTGTGCCGACGGCCTGCACCCTGACCGTGTGAATGAAAACCAGGGAGCCGAGTCCACGCTCGCCTTCCACATCGCGCTCGCGGAGATGACCTCCGCCGCGCACCCCCTGCCTGCCCGCACATGACCTGCCTGCCCATCCGCCGCCACGAAATCATCCTCCAGCCGGAGAGTGCACGGGTGATTATCCGCGCCTTCATCCCCTCCAGTGCGAGAAGGCTCTCCACCATCATTGGTCGTGCGCTCGCGCTCACCGAAGAGGAAGTGGAGAAAGAACTCGCCTCCGTTCATGCTGAGTTCGATGGCCGCCATCTCGACGTCGAGCCCGCCCTGCTCCAACACTTTGCCAAAGTACAGTCCGAGATCTTCACACAGCGCCCCCTGAGCCGCTCGCGTCAGATGCTCATCGGCGCACTCTTCTCCGGCGAATACTCACTGGAGTCCGCCGCTCTTTTTAATCCCTCCATCGTCCCGCATCCCGATCAAAACGGCGTCCCCGAAGGAGGTCTGCGCTTCATTCTCAGCCTGCGTGCCACGGGTGAGGGACACATCTCCTCCATCGAGTTCCGTGAAGGGGTGATCTCACCCGTGGGCGACATCACACTCACACCCGTTTCACGTTTCGTCAGCCTGCCCGGAGTTGAACCAAATCCTGGCTACCGCAAAAAACGTTTCGTCATCAAACTCCACGAGATGGGCTTCGACAACGAATGCACCAACTCTGTCATGGACTCGCTCGGCACCGAATTCACCCGTAGCGAACTCACCGTCAGCACCACACGGGTACGGCGCGAGAGCGTCCCGCTCAGCCACGAATCCCGCCGTACTCTCGAGTGCATCCAGTGGCTGGCCGACTCGAACTACGAGGTGCGCTTCCCGAGCAAACTCGCCATCAGCGAGCGCATCATCTTCCCGTTCAGCGACAACGAGAGCAACGGCATCGAAGATGCACGCTTCGTCCGCTTCACTGACGACGATGGCAGCATCATCTACTACGCCACCTACACGGCCTACAATGGACGAGCGATCCTGCCCCAGTTCATCGAGACCCAGGACTTTCTCCACTTCCGCATCCTCACGCTCAATGGCAGCGCCGTGCAAAATAAAGGCATGGCCATCTTTCCCCGCCGCATCCAGGGCCGCTACGCCATGCTCTCCCGTCAGGACGATGAAAACCTCTTCGTCATGTTCTCCGACAACGCTCACTACTGGAGTGATCCGCATCTCATCCTCCGCCCCGCTGAAGCCTGGGAGTCCGTGAAGATCGGCAACTGCGGCTCCCCCATCGAGACCGAGGCAGGCTGGCTCGTCATCACTCACGGAGTCGGTGCCATGCGGAAGTACTGCATCGGCGCAGCTCTTCTTGATTTGGAAGATCCTACGCGTGTCATCCGTCGGCTTCGTCAGCCCCTGCTCTGCCCTGAAGGCAACGAACGTGAAGGCTACGTGCCTAATGTCGTTTATAGCTGCGGTTCACTTATTCATGGCGGACAGCTCATTCTCCCTTATGCCATGAGTGACAAAGCCACTGCCATCGCCAGCATCCCTTTAACCGATCTTCTCGCGGCCATGGAGCCCGTCTGAGCCTCCCCTTCTCCACCCTTCAAACTCATGCAGCACTTCACCTGCACCTGCGGCAACGTCCTCTACTTCAACAGTTCCCGCTGTCTTAAATGCGGCACCGGCGTCGGCTATGATCCGCTCACCCGTCGCATCCAGCCGATGCTCGCCAATGGCGGCCCTTTCAAGCGCTGCGCCAATGGCACCCAGCATGCCGTGTGCAACTGGCTGCTTCCCTCCACATCCGCCGAGGTCTTCTGCTCCTCCTGCCGGCTGAACCGCACCATCCCCGACCTCCGCAGCCCGCGTAACCAGATGCTCTGGTCACGCATGGAGGCTGCCAAGCACCGGCTTCTCCACACCCTCCATGGTCTCGGCATCAGCGTCCCCACCCAGGCGGAAAACGCCGTCGCAGGGCTCGCTTTCGACATCGTCAGCACCGTCGTCGATCCCACCGTCACCACCGGACACCTGCAGGGCGTCATCACCCTGAACCTCGAAGAGGCCGACGACACCTACCGCCAGATCAACCGCCAGCAACTCGGTGAAAGCAGCCGCACCCTCCTCGGCCACTTCCGACACGAGAGCGGGCACTACGTCTGGCATCGCTTCCTCGCCATCCATCCCGAATCCGATCCGCAGCGGCAGGCCTTCCGCCAGATCTTTGGCGATGAAACTCAGAACTACGCCACCGCCCTGAGTCAGCATTATCTGAAAGGCGCACCCTCCGGATGGGATCAGCATTACATCACCGCCTACGCTGCATCCCACCCCTGGGAAGACTGGGCCGAGACCTGGGCGCACTACCTCCAGATCGTCGATGGACTCGAAACCTGTGAGAACTACGGCGTCCGTGTCTCCACCATCCCCATCCCGCTCATCCCCCTGCCCCCCCCCGCAGGCACACTGCCCCCACGGATCTGTTCCGATGAATCCAGCTACGAGGACACCGCCTTCCTTTCCCTGCTCCAGCGCTGGCTCTGCCTCTCCGCCGCGCTCAATGAGATCTCCCAAAGTCTCGGTGAAGCCCCCCTCTACCCCTACATCATCACCATCCCTATCGCCCGCAAACTCCGCCTCGCCCATCACTACGCGAAGCAGTGGCGCGAGTCGATTTAGCCCTTGAGGGTCGGCATTCGAGCCGTTGCCTGCATCCGTTTTCGTTCGGCGATTGGTGGAAAGTAGGGGCGGCTCACTTGCTGGGGTTCCTTGGTGCGATGTGGCTGTCGATGGGCCAAACGAGGAAGCGCTACCAGCGAGGCAACTGCGCGATGCGTCGTCTCCGCTCATCGGAAAGAGTGAAGAGCTTGGATCCGATTCGAATCTCAGCACTTCCGACTTGGATCGGAGTTCACGAGATTCGTGCCGCGTGGCATCCTGCCTGGGTCTGAGCCGATTCGGGGATGGACTCAACGGGACCGGGGTATTTTCCGGGTTTATTCGACAACGGCGCGCTGAGACTCTGCACCCAAAACACGAACTGCGCTCAAAGACTGGTGGCTGAACCTGAAAACTCAGGGGCCAACGGAGTTGCTGAAGATCGGCCTTACCCCGGCGTAAATCACCACGATGGTGGATCTGAACAACGCGGAGCTAAACACGCTGGCCCAAACAAACGCGAATACGAACGGTGTGACCACCCTGGACTCAGGCTTTGCCGACCCTGACGTGGAGGCGCTGCGGGAGAAGCTGAATGAGCCGATCCTCAACGGGCGGCGGTAGCCTGTGCCCCTCGAACCCAGGGGGATTACAGCCGCAGTTCTTCAACGACTTGTGGATCACTCAGCAGCGAGCTTTTCGCTGTCTGCACAGACGAGCCAGTCTCTTTTGCATTCCGAAGAAAGGCCTCAAGGCCAGCACCTGAACGCGCCGGATTCAGCACCTGGGCGCGCACGAATTCGCCGAGACGTAGCAATGCATCCAGATAGGGCCAGACACGGATATCGACCTTCGGGCGCATGTTGCGCAGACTGTTCAAGGTCGTGCGGATTTCATCCTCCTGGATGCCGAGACCGCCACCGCGTCCCTCATCATTTTTGACAGATTGCAGCAGCCCCTGGCCACCACTGTCCACGGCCTGCACTGAGCCTGCCAGCGAGAGCGTCTTCACGGCCCGGCCCTGAGCGTGCTGGAGGAGAAACTTCGCGCTGAGGCAGTGCGGTGCTTTTTGCAGAACCGCCTGGAGTCGCGCCATGGCCTGCGGAGACTTCAGGATGCCAATGGCTGAGCGTGGATCACGCAGGCAGACATCCTGGATGACCGCGAATTCGGATACCGTGGCGGCCAGTGTCTCATCCCGCTTTTCCGCCGCGAGCGCCACTGCTTCATCGAAGTGTTTGATGGCAAAAACACAGACCTTCAACAGCGGCAGAGGCCCGTCCATCACGAGCACGTCAGATACCGACGCCTCATTTTTCGCAGGCACCGCCACGAGCTTGCAAGAGCCATTCGACGCCCCGCGAATCTTCGCCGCCACTGAGCCGATGGGTTGAACGGCACCGTCTGCATTCATATCTCCTGTCACGGCAAAGGCGGGATCCCAGGTCTTCCCTGTGAGAGCGGCCTCCATAAGCAGAGCACAGGCCACAGCGGCAGACGGACCATCTTTATCTGAGTACTTCTCCTCAAAAGCCAGCTCGAGATCTGAAGACGCTGGCAGCACTGGATGCCGCACACTCATGTACTTCTGCACTTCATTCAGGGCGGCTTGCATCTCCAGCCCCACACCTTGGTTAAAGCGCAATGAACCGCCTCCGTAAACGACGGTGGCATTCATGAGGGATACCGCCCCGGCTTCTTTCCCTGAGGCCAGCGGCATCACCAGCAGTCCGTTTACATGCACTTGCTTGAGCTTAAACTCCACCGGCCCACTGGATGATTCGGCCTGACCGAGACATGTCTCATGCACGCCGAGAATCACGACGATGAACAATAGGGAACGAGTAATCAGGGCGCTGGTGGACATCATGTTCGTGTCTTTATTTAGACCCTTGGTTCTTCCAGTGACTTCCACGATCTGTCAAACAGGCAGATACCTTTCCAAACCAGAAGATGCACAGTCCGGCCTCAAGTCTCTCCGGCTGCCGCCCGGCACAAAAAAGAGCGGCGGACTTTCGTCCGCCGCCCGGGCAGTGATCTGATGGATGAAGCTTACAGCTTCGTGTAGCCGACGCTCTCGCAAGGCATGTCCCAGAGCTTTTTCAGCTCGGCATCGAGCTTGGTGATGCTGAAGCTGACACCGGCCATCTCCTGGCAGGTGACGATGTTATCGACGATGGTCTGGTGGACTTTTAAGCCACGGGCTTCGAGGATGGGCTTTGCAGCGCGCAGCATGATGAGCAGCTCCATCATGTGGGTGGAGCCGAGGCTGTTCACGAAGAAGACGATCTCGTCTCCGGCATTCAGCGGCAGGTCATCGGCAAAGAGGAGGTCGAGGATCTTCGGGGCGAGTTCATCTGCGGTACACATGGGGATGAGGCCGACGCCTTTTTCACCGTGGATGCCCATGCCGAGTCCGATGACGTCATCAGCGAGGTCAAAGGTGGGAGCGCCGGTGGCGGGGATGGAGCCGGGCTTGGTGGAGACGCCGACGGTGCGGGTCATATCGACGGCTTTTTGGGCGATGCGGACGAGTTCGTCGAGCGAATCAACGATGCTGGCGGCAGCTCCGGCGAGCTTGGTGATCGGCACGAGTCCGGCGACGCCACGGCGGTTTTGCTTTTTGTCCGGCGGAGCGGAGCAGACGTCGTCATTGATGATGACGGTCTTGATGGTGATGCCTTCGTCCGTGGCGAGTTCGCCGCCGATGTCGAAGTTCATCACGTCACCGGCGTAGTTGCCATAAAGATAGAGGACGCCTTTGCCACGGCTGACGGCCTGGGTGGCCTCCAAAACGATATCAGGTGGAGGTGCGGCGAAGATGTCGCCCACGGCAGCGCCATCGGCCATGCCTTTGCCGACGAGGCCGTGATAGATCGGCTCATGCCCGGCACCGCCACCCACGAGCAAAGCGGGCGCGTCGGGGCGCAGGTCGTTCATGACGATGGAGCGCTTGCCCACGCGGCGTGCCTTGCCGTCATAGGCAAGCACGAGGCCTTCGAAGAGTTCGTCGGCGCACTTCAGCGGGTCATTGATGATCTTTTTAGCGGAGTTGTTGCTCATGGGAAATACAGAACGGGTTGGTTTGGCGGGCGCAAGGTGTAGCGGGCGGCCCTGAATCTGTCAAAGCTGGATGCATGTCATCCACCGCCCATTTCCTGCTCACTCGTCCTCCACTTTTTTCACCGGACGCGGGGTGCCCGAGCCGGGCATGGCGCTGAAAAGGAAGTAGCGGGGGGAGCGGAGCATATCGCCGACCTCACGCGTGGCGGCACGCTGGAGGTAGCCCTGGATGCGCTCCAGCGCGGTGGGCCATTTGGCGAGATGCTTTTCCAGGAAGCGGCGGAGGCTGGAATTGGCGCGGAATTCGACGGACAGGGTGCCGAGATTCAGCAGCAGGATGCCGAGGCAGATGGCGAGCAGACCGATGAGCGCGAAACGCGCGGGAAACTTCAGCAGGATCATGCCACCGGCAGCCAGCACGGCGGCGAGCGTGGGGGCGTAGCGATTGAGTTTAATCACGGACTGCCGCCATTGGAAATCCTTGAGGGCATCGCCCTCCTGCACGGCGTGGCCGGCCTCATGCAGGGCGACGGTCCAGGCGGCCATGGTGGTCCCCTGCCCGACTTCGCTGTTAAGGAAGAGGCGACGCCGGGCGGGGTCGTAGTAGTTCGTGACCGTGCCGTTGTGCTCGATGATCTCGACATCGCTGACGCCTTCGAAATTGAAGAACAACTGCGCCATCTCCGAGCCGGTGTGGGCGGTGGGGACGCGCTCCTTCACGCCCTGCGCCCACATTTCATCAAACCTCCCTGTGGCCCAACGACAGATGCCGAGACAGATCAGGAAGAGAACGATGGGGATGACAAGCATGGTGAATCAGGTCCAGGTGCCGGGCTTGAGGAAACCGATGGGCAGGCTGGAGGAGTTAACGTTGTAGAAGTTGGCAATGTTCGGGAGGACGTAGCTCATGTTGGCCGCAGGCACACCAAACCAGCGCAGCATTTCCGCGAGGAACTGATCGACGCTCGTGGTCGGAATCAG
>JBIKIA010000713.1:0-2679 GCA_044361885.1 Prosthecobacter sp.
CTTCCAGCGGTCTCGGATCTCGATGTAGCCATCGTCATGCACGACGGCAGCGTCTCCGCTGTAGAACCAGCCGTCGCGGATGGCTTTGGCCGTGGCTTCGGGGTCGTTGTAGTAGCCCGCCATGACAGCATTGCCGCGAATGATGATCTCTCCGAGCGAGGTGCCATCTTGGGGCACTTCGTTGCCTTCATCATCGACCACACGCACTTCGGCGGCACCGAGATACTCGACACCTTGGCGTGCCTTGATCTTGGCCCGGGACGTGGGGTCGAGACCGGCGTGCTCGGGTCTTGGCTCGCTGATGGTCACGATGGGGGACACCTCGGTGAGGCCATAGACGTGGGTGATTTCCCAGCCGAGCTCGCCTTCGATGCGCTCGATGGTGGCGGCGGCTGGTGGCGCTCCTGCGGTGAAGACGCGCACACCGCGTGGAGCGCTCCGACGCAGTTCTTCGGGAGCGTTTGCGATGCTGATGAGGATGGTCGGCGCGGCACAAAGCATGGTGATGCCCTCACGCGCGATGGTTTCAAAGATGGCCCTGGGATCGGCCTTGCGCAGGCAGACATGGCGCGCGCCCACGGCGGTCATCGTCCAGGTGAAGCACCAGCCGTTCGCATGAAACATGGGCAGCACCCAGAGATAGCGGTCCGCGCTGGTGATGCGCGTGTGCATGAGGTGACCCATGATGTTCAGCGCGGTGTTGCGGTGCGTGACCATGACGCCCTTCGGATTTGCCGTGGTGCCGCTGGTGTAGTTCAGCGAGATCATATCTGTCTCCTGAATGGCGACAGGCGTGAACTCGATGGACGCGGCGGCGAGCGTGGCTTCGTAGTCGAGCCAGCCCTCCTTGCTGCCTTCGAGGGCGACAAAGTACTGCACGTCCGGCACCAGATCGCGGATGCGGTCCACGGCATCGAGGTAGTCTTCATGAACACACACCACTCGCGCGCCGCTGTGCCTGAGGATGTAGGCGAAGTCGTCCGCAGTGAGGCGAAAATTGATCGGCACGGTGACAGCTCCGATCTGGGGCACGGCGTAATAGGCCTCAAGGTGCGAATGTGTGTTCGGCGAGATCAGCGCGATGCGGTCTCCCTTTTGAACACCGAGCTTCTGCAAAGCAGACGACCAGCGGTCACAACGCTCAAAGAACTGCCGATAGGTGAAGCGCTGCCCGCCATCGACGAGGGCTTCACGATCAGCATAGAGGCGACGGGCACGACGGGCAAAATCGAGGGGCGTGAGCGGAGTTTCCATGTGGTTGGCTGGTGGAAGCCAAAGAACGTGGCTGAAACTCCGCTCCCATCTTCGTTTTGTGAGATCGCCATGAATCTCCACGCCGCCATCCTTTGCACCTTAGCGCTAGCCACCGCGTCCCTGCACGCCGCCGAACTGCGAGCAGGCACGGCAAAGATCGACATCACGGACCGGACGGTGCCGGTGAATGATGCCTGCTTTGCCAAAGCCCTCGTTTTGAAAAGCGGTGAGACCACGGCGGTGCTGATCACGGTGGATGCCGTGGCGATTGGCGAGATCGGACGCATCGGGAATGGCTTCCTGGCGGCGGTGCGCGGGCAATTGGAGAAAGAGGCGGGCATTCCGCCTGAAAGCGTGATCATCAATGCAAGCCACTGCCACGGCATCATCCGAGCTGACACAGCACAACTTGTGGTTCAGGCAGTGAAGGAAGCGGCGAAGAATCTGGTGCCGGTGAAAGTGGGTACGGGGAGCGGATCAGAGACTCGGATCAGTGAAAATCGCCGCCTGCTGATGAAGGACGGTAGCGAGGTGGACATGCGCCGCGCCTACTCAATGCCGCGCGATGAAGATGTGGCGAGCGTAGGGCCCATCGATCCTCAGATCGGGCTGCTGAAGCTGGATCGTGCAGACGGCACGCCGATGGCCGTCGTGTACAACTTCGCCTGTCACCCGATCATGAACCCGCCGAGCAAAGGCAACTCGGCAGACTATCCCGGCTTTGCCTCCAAGGTCATCGAGGAAGCCCTCGGCGGCGGTGCTATGGCATTTTTCATCCAAGGCTGTGGCGGCGACATCAATCCTGTGCGCTACAAGGAGGTCACACGCCCGGCAGATGCTGAGCCGCTCGGGACGATGCTGGGGGCAAATGTGCTTGGCTCGGCAAAGAAGATCGAAACGAAGGCGGAAGGCGGACTGAAGGTCAGTCGTGAGGTCATTTCCCTGCCCCGCGCAGCGGATTATGAGAAACGCATCTCCAACATCGAAGCCGAGCAGAAGAAGCTTCTGGCTGCACTGAAGCCGACGAACATCAACTTCAAGGCCTTCCTGCCACTGCTCCTTCAGCATAGGCTTTGGCCCGAGCAACCGTCGCATCATTCGCAGAGCTACCTGCACGATCAGACGCTCGACCGGAAGGGCATCACTCAGCTCGATGCAGACAATCGGGCGCTGGTGGAAAGCTACCTGGGCAACATTCAGATCATGGAGCGACTGACGCGGCTGAATACGAATCTAGCTTTGATAAAAAGGCATCTCTCCGAGACTCAGGCGGCAGGCAAACCCACGATCGATGTTGAGGTCTGCGGCCTGAGCGTCGGTGACTTCAAGCTGGTCACTTTCCCTGGTGAACTCACGGTGCAGGTCGGGCTGAACATCAAAAAGGCGGCGAAAGACACGAACGCGTATGTCGCAGGCTATACGAAC
>JBIKIA010000166.1:0-9104 GCA_044361885.1 Prosthecobacter sp.
GTCGTGGATGAGCTGCGCCAAGTCCTCAATGGAATAGATGTCATGATGCGGAGGCGGCGAGATGAGGCCGACGCCCGGCGTGGAGCCGCGCACCTTGGCGATCCAGGGATACACCTTCGATCCAGGGAGCTGGCCGCCCTCACCGGGCTTCGCGCCTTGGGCCATCTTGATCTGGATTTCTCTGGCCTGCGAGAGGTAGAGGCTGGTGACGCCGAAACGACCGGATGCCACCTGCTTGATGGCAGAGTTTTTCGAATCGCCACGCTCGTTGGTCCAGGTGAAGCGGGCTTCGTCTTCGCCACCTTCGCCGGTGTTCGATTTGCCGCCGATGCGGTTCATCGCGATGGCGAGGGATTCATGCGCTTCGCTGGAGATGGAACCATAGCTCATCGCGCCTGTTTTGAAGCGCTTCATGATCGAGTCGATGGACTGCACTTCCTCGATCGGCACCGGAGTGCGCTTCTTGAAGTCCAGCAGACCGCGCAGCGTGTAGTGCTGCTTGATCTGCGTGTTCACCAGCGCGGTGTATTGTTTGAAGGTTTCGTAGTTGCCCGTGCGGACGGCCTTTTGCAGCGTGTGGATCGTGAGCGGGTTGAAAAGGTGAGCCTCACCTTCTTTACGCCACTGATAATCACCGCCGACGTCGAGCGCGTGAACCTGGGAATCGCGATCCGGGAAGCCGCGCATGTGGCGCTGGATGGCTTCTTCGGCGATGACCTTGATGTCGCTGCCTTCGATGCGGGTCGCAGTCCAGGAGAAGTACTTGTCCACCACGCTCTGGCTGAGGCCGACGGCTTCAAAGATCTGCGCACCGCGATAGCTCTGCATCGTGGAGATGCCGATCTTCGAGGCGACTTTGATGACGCCCTTGGTGGCGGCTTTGATGAAGTTGTACACCGCCTTCTTGTGATCCACACCGACGAGCAGCCCCTGGCTGATCATGTCGTCGAGCGTTTCAAAAGCGAGGTAGGGATTGATGGCTCCGCAGCCGTAACCAATGAGCGTGCAGAAGTGATGCACTTCGCGCGGCTCGCCGGACTCCAGCACGAGATCGCACTGGGTGCGGGTGCCTTTGCGGATGAGGTGATGATGCAGACCGCCGACGGCAAGCAGCGCTGGGATAGCTGCTTTGTCTTTGCTGACGCCACGGTCGGAGAGGATAAGGATGTTCCAGCCCTGGGTGACGAGTTCGTCGGCCTTGGCGCAGATTTTTTCCATCGCCTTTTCCATGCCAGCGGCACCTTTCTTCGGATCAAAGAGGATCTCGATGGTGGCGGACTTGAACTGGCCCTCGGCCACGCTCTTGAGCTTGGCGAGGTCTTCGTTGCTGAGGATCGGCGTTTTGAGCTCGATCAGGTGGCAGCTCTCAGGCTGAGGATCGAGCAGGTTGCCCTCCGCACCGATGGTGGTGACGGGCGACGTGACGATCTCCTCGCGGATACAGTCGATGGGCGGGTTCGTGACCTGCGCGAAGAGCTGTTTGAAGTAATCGTAGAGCAGCTTCGATTTGTTCGAGAGCACGGCGAGCGGGATGTCCGTGCCCATGGAGCCGATGGCTTCCACGCCGTCCTTGCCCATGGGGACCATGAGCTTGCGGAGGTCTTCAAAGCTGTAACCAAAAGCCTGCTGGCGCTGCAGCATGGTCTCGTGGTCCGGTGGCGCGACTGGCTCGCCATCCTTGATGTCGGCGAGCTTGACGAGGTGCTTGTCCAGCCACTCGCGGTAGGGTTTTTCAGCGGCGATCTTGGCCTTGATCTCGTCATCGGGGACGATGCGGCCTTCCTCCATGTTCACGATGAACATCTTGCCGGGCTGGAGGCGGCCTTTGAGCTTTATGTTCTCCGGCGCGATGGGCAGCACGCCCGCCTCGGACGCCATGATGACGAGGTCGTCCTTCGTGACATAATAACGCGATGGGCGCAGTCCATTGCGGTCCAGCGTGGCACCCATCATGGTGCCATCCGTGAAGGCCACGGAAGCAGGGCCATCCCAAGGCTCCATGAGGCAGGAATGGTATTCGTAGAAGGCCTTGCGCGATTCATCCATCGACTCGTGGCCGCTCCACGGCTCAGGAATCATCATCATCATCGCATGTGGCAGCGAGCGGCCGCCCATGACCAGCAGTTCTAGCACGTTGTCGAACATCGCAGAGTCGGAACCGCTCTCGTTCACGATGGGGAAGAGCTTCTTCACGTCCTCAAACAACGGGCTTTCCAGCAGCGACTGGCGGGCCTTCATCCAGTTGATGTTGCCGCGCAGCGTGTTGATCTCGCCGTTGTGGGCGATGTAGCGATACGGATGCGAACGCTCCCAACTCGGGAAGGTGTTCGTGGAGAAACGGGAGTGAACCAGCGCCAGCGCCGACTCCATGTCCGGGTCCTGAAGGTCGAGGAAGTAAGCGCCGACCTGCTCCGGCATGAGCATGCCTTTATAAACCAGCGTGCGTGAGGAGAGGCTGGGGCAATACCAGTATTCGTCGATCTCAGCCGTGCGGATGGCGGTGACGGAGCGCTTGCGGATGACGTAGAGTTTCCGCTCAAAGGTCTGCTGGTCAGGGCAGCAACCACCGCGAGCGATGAAGGCCATGCGCATGAAGGGCTCGCTGGCTTTCGCTGTGAAGCCGATCATCGAATTGTCCACCGGCACATCGCGCCAGCCGAGCACTTTTTGACCTTCTTCGGCAGCGACTTTTTCAAAGGCCTTGGCAGCCGCGTCGCGCTTGGATTGATCTGGTGAACAGTAGGCCAGCGCCACGCCATAATGACCTTCGGCAGGCAGCTCCACGCCCTGGCCCGCAGCCACTTTGCGCACAAATTTGTCCGGCATCTGCATCAGGATGCCCGCGCCGTCACCGGTGTTCTTTTCGGAACCCACCGCGCCGCGATGGTCGAGATTGATCAGGATCGTAAGTCCCTGCTGCACAATGTCGTGGGAACGTTTCCCCTTCATCTGACAAATGAAGCCGACGCCACATGCGTCGTGCTCGAACTGTGGATCATAGAGGCCTTGTTTCGGAGGGAGTCCTGGGGAGGTCATTTTAGTGCAAAAGGGGGCCGCATTTAGCCGCTTTGACCCGGGAACGCAACCCGGGAGTTTGCCGGGCTAGTCCGGGTGAGTTATTCACAAAGACAGGGCTCGGAAAACACCAAAGCGACACGTGGACCGGCGGGTTGGCGATCCCCGTGAAGGGTGGGGAAAGATGGCAAAGCAGGATGCCTGCCACCTCGAAACTGATTTACGGCTTGTCTAAGTTCGCCGAGCGGAGTTTTTCATGTGAGCCGCCGCAGACTCGCCCGCCCTACCTTTTCTTCGCCCGAGCAAAGCGGTTCTGCCGGTCCACTTCGGGGGTCGGTGGTGTGGGTTTCGTCTCGGGTTGGGCGGCTTCGGCCTTCTTCTCCACCACGCGCTCCTTCAGCCTCTCCTGATGCTGCTTCGTCTCGTGGGTGGGGTTGGCCTTGCGAGTCTGTTTTCTCCATCCGGCGAAGGCCCACTCGGGCATCTGCCAGCCGGTGCGGGTGACGAGGGCCTCAATGAGCATGAGCACCAGCGCGGCGAGCAAGAGCAGGCTCTGCATGTCGGCAAAACGGACGATCTGTGGACTGCGCCAAGCTTGGCTGAGATCGAGCAATTCGCCACCGCCACTCGTCACGGCGGTGCGGCGGAGTTCATCGGCGCGAGTTTCGTCAAAGGCCCATTCGGTGCTGCTGCCAAGCAGCGTTGGGCCGAAGCTCAGCGCCGTGCCTCCTAGCTGCACGGCACCGCGCACCATCTCACCCTCCGTGAGCGTGATGCTGGCCTGATAATGTCCGGGCGCGAGCCGCTCCCAAGCGAGTTCGTGGGCTCCAGCGGCGTTGCTGCCATGCGCCATCATGATGCGCGGTGGCTTGGCTTGCAGCTTAGGTTCCCACTCGCTGTCGTGCATGAGGTCGAGCGTGAGCTGGTTGCCAGCGAGGCTGTGCTTCAAACCGACGCCGGGAGGCAATTGCTCGCCCATGAGCCAGCGGACGAGGGTTTGGAGAAAGTCGCCATACTTCGGCCAGGCGCGGATTTTCGCCGAATGCTCGCCGCCGAGGGCAAAGCTGACCGCGGCGGTCCTGCCGATGCCTCGCTGGCCGAAGGCGACGAGCGGGGCTGAGTATTCGTCCTTCGTGATGAGGCCCTGGCTGGCCCAATCACGCAGGTAGCTGAGGTTGTAGCCATCGGCTTCGGGCAGCCAGTCGAGAGTCTGACTGCTGATCTCGAACCAACCGCCCGCAGGCTGCGTTTTCACCGGATCGACGATGAAGGCACTGCGCGCCACGGCGACGGTCTCCTGGCTGAAGATGTTGGGCAGTTCCTCGGCCTTCTCGGTGAAGAAAAGACGGCCTTTGCCGCGCTTGGCGATGTCTTCCAGCAACGCCGCATCCGCATCGCTGCGCTGCCCGAGCGCGATGACGCTGGCGGTGCCGCTGCCTGCGAGGATATCGTCGATCAGGCGCTTGTAGTCGCCAGGCTCCTCGGAGTCGGCAGCATCGGAAAAGAGGATGATGTGGCGCTGCCCGGCGGGTGCGGTTTTGAGCTGATCCCAGGCCGCCTTCAGCCCCTCATAAACATAAATGCCGCCGCCCGTGCTTTCGATGCGGCGCACGGCGCTCTCCATCTTCTCACGATTCGGCCCCACCTGCTGCAGCGGCACCATTTCATGCGCGCTGCTATCCACGGCGAAAACGGTCAGCAGATCCTGCCCGCCGAGGAAGCGGATGGCATTGCCCGCGCCTTCATCGGCGAGCTGCATTTTGGTAAAACCATTCGCCACCGTCATGCCCATCGAGCCGCTGCGATCCATCACGATCGCCATCGCCACGACGAGCTTCCGATGCTCCTGCTTCATCTCCATCGAGACGGGCAAAAGGGGATCGATGGCCGACTCGAAGTAGCCACCTGCCGCGAAGCTTTTTTTCCCGCCCGCCATCAACAGACTGCCGCCCTGCTCGCGGACATAAAAATCTAGCGCTCGGAGGAAATCAGCGGGCAGCTCAAAGGCGGGCACGTTGTTTAAAATGACGCATTTCACGCCCGCGAGCTGGCCGGGCCGTATGCCGCGCAGGTCGGTCACTGTTTCGACCGCGAAACCCTGCCGCTGGAGCGTCGGAGCCACCGGATCATCGAGATACGACGTGAGCAAAAGCACACGCGGCCCGCCCGCGATCTCGATCATCGCTTCGTGGCGATTGTTCCCCGGATGCGCGTCTTTCTCCGGCTGGATCAGCGCCTCGTAATGAGCCACTCCAGCGGTGATGAGCCGATCCGTGAAGCGCAAGCGACCGCTGCCGAGATGCACCTCGACGTCGGTGGATTTCAGCTCCTTGCCATCGCGGAGAATGGTGAGCGGCACCTTGCCATCGCGGGTGCCTTTGACCTCCACCTCGATCATGAAAGGCTCGCCCAACTGCGACCTCGAAGGCATCTCCAGAGCCGCGACGCGAAAGTCCGTCGGCTCTGGATCGCGCACGAGGCGGTAGTCCAGCTCCACGCCCTGGCGAGTCAGCTTTTCCGCGATGCCCGTGAGCGGCTCCGTGGCGTAGCCGTCCGTGAAAGCCAGCACGCGCGTGGGTCGATCCCGGCCTTCTTTTTGAGCCAAAGTCAGTGCCTGCGCGATCGCCATCGCCGTCTGCGTGGAGTGACGATTGCGCTCGTAAAGCTCCGCGCCCTCCGCCCCGCGCCGCATCACCTCGCTGGCGTAGTTTAGGAAGAAAAGCCGATCATTGGCTCCGCGATGCTTTTCGAGGAGCTTTTCCCATTCTGGCAAACCTTTCGCCATCGGCTCCTCGGCGGAAACGGACGAATCCAGCAACACCCAGAGATCGATCCCATCCTGAAGCCGCCGCCACTGCGGCTCAGCGAGTGCGAGCGTGATCAGCCCTATTAAAACGATCCGCAAAGGTTTCCACACCCCGAGTCGAGGCACCAGCCAGCCTACGAGCAGCAGGATGGGAAGTAGCGCGAGCCATTCAGGGTGGCGGAGGATCATGGGGTGAGAACAGGTTGGCTAGAGGGTGAATGAGACCGGCTCCACCACCAGCTTCCGAGCAGGGCAGCTAGCAAAAGCAAAAGCCAGAGCTGCCAGTGGGAGTCGGCTTCGAGGGTAGTTTCGGTCTGGGTGAGTTTAAGTTTGGCGAGATCTTGAAAAGGTTTCGCCTGCTGGAGATCAGCCTCGCGGGCATCGGCGAAGTGGGCAGCACCTTGGAGCAGGAGGGCATCGCTTTGTTTGACCTCAAAAAAGCCAGGCTGAGTGGGGGCGCGCAGCAGATGCGCCTGGGCGACGGGGATGCTGATCGTGGCGGAAGGCGTGCGCGAGGTGAGCTGAAGTGGGGCAGCCTTTTCACCTCGCAGATGGGCGAGCGTGAGGCGCTGGCGAAGATCGTAGTTCGCAGACTCTGGGGCGATTTTTTCCTGACGGATCGTCTGGAGGTAGCGATGCAGGAGAACGGCAAGCGCTGGGAGCTTGCGGGCATTGCTGCTGAGGAGATCGAAGTGGCAGAAGAGCTGCTGGGCTCCGGCGGCGGTGCGGCGCAGGCTGATGAGCGGGCGATCCGCCTGCCAGAGCAACACGCGGTCGCGCTCGTCACGCGGGACGATCATGCCCTCGCGGACGAGCAGGGATTGCCAGTTCAGACCGTCGATGAGCGGATGGGCCTCGGCGACGATGCTTCCGCGCAACCAGGCGCTGCTTTCGCCCTTGGCGGGTGAGGCAAAGACGATGGCGTGCTGATCGGCACCGAGGGCGATGCTGGGCGGCCAGACGATGCCGCGCACGTCTGCATCAGCTGCGGAGAGCGCGAGCCGGGTGTCGGCGAATTTCTCGAAGAGCTGCCGCAGCTCGTTGCTGCCATCCTGGACCGGCAAAACGGGCACATGCAGGCCGAGGATTTTGGGCTTGGGCCGCAGGAGCGGGAGGTTGTCATCGAGCGTGAAGGCGTCGGCGGTGAGGCTCAGCATCAATTCATCCTCCGGCGGGAAGGGGCCGCTGAGGGTGCGGCTTTCCAGCGGAGCCAGCGTGAGCTTTGTCGGCGCGGAGGTCTTGCCACCGGCCACGGCGCGCCATTCTCGATCCTGCGGCTGGGCGCTGTAGTTTCGCAAGAGCGCACGCCAGAAAAGCTGGCCGTCCTTTTCCTCCACCGTGACTCCGGCCCAACCCACGTTGGCTGTTTCCTGCCCAATGGAGAGCAGCGCCGCCTCAAAGGGAAGCGCCTCGGCGATCACATGGTCGCTGATCAGGATGATGCTGCCCTGTGCGCCCACGAGACCGCGTGCAGTGCGCAGACTGGGATTGAAATCATGCACGCCGAGCAGAGGCTGCCACTGCGGTAAAGCGGAGGTCAAATCCGACTGCGAGGCACCGTGATACAGCGCTGGCTGTCCGGGATCAGTCGAGAGCAAGGTCAGCTCCACACGAGCAAGCGGTGAGATGAGCATGCTCAGCGTGGAGCGCACGGACGACTCGGCATCGCCACGAAAAGCGGACATCGACGCGGAGGCATCCATGACGATGGCGATGCGCTGGACGGCGTCTTTTTTCAGCCAGCGTGGCCCGGCGAGCAGCCAGGTGAAGACGAGCACCATGAGCAACTGCAACCACAGCGGGATGGAGGAACGCAGCCGCTCGAAGCGGTTCCCGACCTCCGACTCGCGCCGCATCTGCTGGAGCAGGAAGAGCGTGGTCACCACCTCCCGACGGCTGCGCCTTTGCAGAAAATGGATGGCCAGCACGGCGGGCAGGCCGAGCAGGCACCAAAGAGCTGCGGGATGGGCGAAGGACATGATGAGGAAATGACGAATGCCAAAAGAAATGCGGCACGTCGATTGCCGAAACGAGCATTCCGAGAAATAAATGGCCCGCCCCATGCAGCAGCCCCCAATCATCGCCGAAGACATGTCGAAGCTGAAAACGCTATTGCAGGACTCTTTGCAGCCGCATCTGAAGCCGCAGAGTGACATGCGAATCCTGAACTTAGCCTGCGGTCGCTGCGATGAAGCGGAGACGCTGATCCAGGTGGGCTCGGAGCTGTCCAAGGGAGGTGATGTGGAGATGATCGGCGCGGACATCCGCATCCGCGAGATCCGTCAGGCCCGTGAAAATCACGCAAATCTGCCCGCCAAATTCCTGATCGAAGACGCGACAAAGATCGATGAGCACCAGGAGCTTGGCGAAGACTTCAACATGGTCTTCCTCCGCCATCAGAATTTCTGGCACGGCCAGGAGCTGTGGAAGAAGATCTTTGATCAAGGCATCGCCAAGCTGAGGCCAGATGGAATGCTGGTGATCACGAGCTACTTCGATGTGGAGCATCGTCTGGCACTGCGGGCGCTGGAGTCGCTCGGCATGGAGGTGGTGAGCAACAAGCGGAACAAAGCCAGCCGCGCGCTCAAAGATGCTCCAGGCAAGTCGGTGGATCGCTGGGTCGCGGTGCTGAAGCGGCGCGGGACGTGAATCAGGGGAGGGCTGACTTTGTCTTCTTCTGTACGCCGGTGATGTCAGGCTGGGTGTCTTCCCACGCCTTCAGCCGCTGCTGCCATTCGGCTAGCTTTTCACTGCTGGCGATGGGTGATTGTGCTTTTACTGCCTGCTCCCAGAAGGCGATGATGCTTTCGAAGATCAAGCGCTCCTTTTCCGGCGCACGACCGACGGTGGAGTCGGCAAACCAGCCGTCAGCGGCGGTTTCATACTGCTCCCAGGCTTCCTCAAACGCACCACGCGCGACGAGCAAATCCCCCAACCGACGATGCAACTCCAGGACGCGCCAGGCCTCCGCGCGGGTCTGGCTCACATCCTCAATGGCATCACGGACGGTCTGCTCGGATTCCGAAAAACGCCGCATCATACGCTGGACTTCACTGAGAGCCATCCAGGCATCAACGAGTCGAGATTCATGGCCGGTGGCTTTGGCGATTTTCAAAGCTTTGCGCGCGGTTTCCTCCCCCCCCGGACAATCGGGGCATTGGCAGGTAAGAAAGGCGTGCTGGATTAAGCGGTGTTTTCGCAAATAGAGCGTCCTTTGACAGACGGGTTCATGAAGTTCGTTGAGAAGGTGCCATGTTCAACAAAACAACCCGGAGTCTGGAAC
>JBIKIA010000167.1:0-9095 GCA_044361885.1 Prosthecobacter sp.
AAGCGGTCCAGCGCCGCCTGCTGCGCCTTTCCGTCGCCGTAATGAAGTTCCACCGCCGTCTTGCGCAATTTGCGAGCCTCCCCCGCTGTGGTGGGTAACGCACGATCCAGCACCAGCTCCGCTGCTCGATAGTAGCGATCCACATGCGAAGGCGACAGTGAAAGCTCCGACCCGATGCGCTCAAAGCCATGCCAGAGCGTGTCCTCGTTCAGCTCGCCCGGTTTCGCCGGATCATAGCGCACGCCGAGCAGATCATACACGGTGTTTTGATACTCCTTCCGGCTCAGCCGATAATGCGCCACCGCCGGCCGCGCCGCCATGCGAGCCGCCCGGCCTTCTTTGATGCGCGAATCAAGACTCGTCACAAACGACGCCATCTCTTGCTGCGACGGCTGTTTCTCCTTCTTCGGCGGCATCTCGCCCGAATTGACCTGCTCTATCATCTCAGCCCAGTGATGCGTGTCCGCACCCAGCTTGAAGTCCCGCGAGAGCATGTCGATCCGCAAATCGCCCTTCTCCTTCTCCAGGCCGTGGCAGCGGATGCAATGCTTCTTGAGGAAGTCATCATACGGCTCTGAAGCACAAACGACACCAGCGAGGGCAAGGCAGACGGTAAGCACGGCGGCGAATGATGATCGAAAGCGAAAACGGAAAGTCATGGTGGGGGTAGATGCATACGCCTTTGTGGCGACTTACTTAGCAGCGCGCTCCCCTGAAAAATGGAGGGTGCATCACGCTTTCGCGGGACAGGCTCATACCAACCCCTCCTTGAGCGCCTTTGCCACAGCGCCCGTTCGGGTATTCACCTCCAGCTTCTCGTAGATGCGGCGGAGGTAGGTATCGACGGTGTGGATGCTCAGCGTGAGCTTGTCAGCGATCTCTTTTTTGATAAGCCCGGTGGTCATGAGTTGGAGGATCTGTTTTTCGCGTTCACTGAGGCCGTAGTCGCTCTGTTTCGGAGCGAACTTGGTGAACATGTCAAGCACACGGCGGGCGATGCGCGAGGTCATCGGAGAGCCGCCAGCGAGGGCGTCGCGCACGGCCTGGGTGATGTCGGCGGCGCTGCTGGTCTTCAACAGATAGCCTGCTGCACCGGCGCAGATGGCCTGGAAGACTTTATCATCGTCTTCGAAAACGGTGAGAATGACGACGAGCGACTTCGGACTGCGTTCCTTGATCAAACGGATGCCGTCCAGTCCGCTCATGCCCGGCAGACCGACATCAAGGAGGATCAAATCAGGCGCGTCGCAGCAGACGAGCGCGGGGAGAAGCTTTTCGCACGAATCAAAGTCGCGCGGGCACTGGAGATCAGGTTCGACATTCAGGACGCGAACGAGCGTGCGGCGGAAGGCGGCGTGGTCTTCGACCATCCAAATCGTGTTCATGACAAAGCGGCCTCTAGGATGATGCGCGTGCCTTTGCCAGGCTCGCTGGTGATGCGAAGCTTACTACCAAGCACTTCAGCGCGATGGCGGAGATTGGCGAGACCGTTTCCGGCGGTGACCGCAGCAGCATCGAAACCACAGCCGTTGTCCTTGATGCGGAGGATGAAGTGTTTCGCCTGCCAGGTGATTTCGATCGTCACTTGCGTGGCTTGCGCGTGGCGGGCGATGTTGTGAACGGCTTCACGGTAAAGCAGAAAGACCTGGCGATGAAACTCCAATGAAGCAGTGGCGGTATTGTCGATGCTCGGCAGGTCGAGGTTCCAGTCGATGCCTATGAGCAATGCGGCGGCGCTTTGGCGCATGGCTTCAACGAGACTGGTCAGCTTCGGCGCATCGCCCTCGCGCACGAGCCAGATGATGCCGCGCATGGACTCTGCAGCCTCTCCTGCGAGGCGATGGATTTCCTCCAGCGACTCGGTGTCGCCACCCTCTCGCATGGCCAGCTCGGACATGAGGCGGATGCTGCCGAGATGGCTGCCTATGTCGTCGTGGAGATCACGCGAGATGCGCTGGCGCAACGCCTTCATCTCGCGGTGACGAGAACGCCGTGAACGCCAGACCGCCAGCCACCCCATGACGATGACAATGGTCACAGTGCCAACCAGAAGCCATGCGAGACGGGCTTGTGCGATGCCGAGAGCGATAGCGTGCGCGGGGTCGAGCTGTGCGAGATCGTCGGTGATTTGTCGGCGATGGGAGAGATCCGCGAGCCAGGTGGATTCATCGACGAGCAAGCCGGAACTGCTGTGACCATCGACCAAGTGCTCACGTGTCCAGGCTGGCGTGAGGGTGTCGTCCGCGCTCGTGACGCTGGCCTTGAGCGCGATGTTTTTGCCCTCGCTGAATGCCTGCATTTCCGCCAGTGCAAAAACAAAATCGCCGCTGCGCTCCCACAGCCGAGTGGCGGTGATGCGGATTGTTTGCGCACGCAAACCTAGCGTGGGGAAGGCGACGGGAGTGTCGCCAGGATTCGTCAAATCTGCGGCAGTTCCGTCGAAGATCATTTGGCCATCTGCCTCGACTTTGAACCGGCGTGGAAAGCCGAAGCCAAAGCGGTCCGGGTAATCATGCGGGTGCGCGGGGATGAGGCGGATCTCAGCTACATCACGCACTGCGCCGAGGTCCAACTGCACCCACTTCGTGACATCTGCCGTGGTCGAGACCGCGCTGTGCCAGCCGTTCCCAGGCGCATCATCGGGCCGCACCGGCAAGCCGAGAGCATGACAGCCATCGACCAGATGTTTTGGCGACCAGGTGGGCAATGTCTCCACGGATTTGGGCGCGAGCACGTCAGCATGAAGCGCGATGTTTTGCCCACCGCTGAAGACCAACATCTCACCAAGACAAAAGATGTAGCGCCGCGACAAACGCGGCTGTGGCACGAGCTGTGTGGCGGTGAAGCGGACATGACGAGCCCTCACACCACGCGCAGCTATGTGCCAGGGTGCAAGTGGCATGGTGACATCGGCGGACGTTTGGTCGAGCAGCGTAGTGGACTCGGCAAACAGCGGATCATTCGAGGCATCGACACGAAACCGACGTGGAAAGCCATAGGCCTCGGCGCTGCCGAACATCGCAGGCACCACGACCACGGCATCGAGCCGATGCTCCGCGCCGAGATCCACCTGCACCCAGCGGATGGAGTCCGGCTGTGGAGCAAATCCACTGTGAAAACCCGCGTGCTCATGCGGCTGAGCTGAAGGTGCGGATACAAGCTGCTCAAGCTCAACTCGAAGTTGATTCTGCTTCTTGCCGATGACTGCGGCCTCTGCATTCAGCCATGCCCAAGGCACACCTGCCTGAGCGGCGGTGGTGGCGAGCCATAAGAAAGGAAGCAGCCAGCAATTCAAACCGCCCGATCATTCCTGCCGCAGGGCAAAGTGCAACCTACGTGAAGACGGGACATTTTCACTCCAGGAGACGCGTTTAAGAGAAGCCCTGCATCTCCAACCACTTCGCCTTTGATGAAACGCCTGCTCATCCTTCTCTGGACCACGTCCACGATCTTCGCCGCTGATCTGCCCACGCTCCATCCTAAGGCTTCAGCCCTGCCGTTCACGCACCAGGGACCGTTTGTGAACACAGCGGATGGTGGCGTGCTTTGCGTGGATGCAAAGAATGCGTTGCTCAGCATGGATGAGGGCCGCACATGGGACACCACGCCACTGTTTGCAGAGCCTGCGAAGTTCACTGTCAGCAGCGAACGCGCACTGTTACGCACTCGGGAGGGAGTCATCATCTCGGCCTGGATGAATCTCGGGGAACGCTCCCAGCCAAAAGGCTGGCGCTGGGGCGAGAAGGATGTGAGCTGGAAGGACTTCTTGCTGCCGACTTACACCTGCCGCAGCACCGATGATGGCAAGACGTGGGAAGCGCCGGTGAAGCTCAGCGATCCGTGGTGTGGCTGCATTCACTCGCTCATTCAAATGAAGAGCGGCCGCCTCGTGCTGGTGGGACAGGAAATCATTCCGCAGTGGCGTCATGCCACGGTGATGTGGGCTTCGGATGACCTCGGCAAGACATGGCAGCGCGGTGACATGCTCGATTATGGCGTCGCCACGCATGATCATGCCGGTTCACTCGAAGGCAGTGTCATCGAGAGGAAGGATGGATCGCTCTACCTGCTGCTTCGCACAGAGTCTGGCTACCTGTGGGAAGCCATCTCGCGCGATGGTTTGAAGTGGGAAGGTCTGAAGCAAACAACGATTCAATCAGTCACCTGCTGCCCGCAGATGGCCCGTCTGGCCGAAGGCCGCATCGCGCTGCTTTGGAATGCGCCGCCGCGTCATGATCCGAAGAGCGGTTCGAGCCGCGTGGAGCTGTCGCTGGCCTTTTCCGATTACGAAACAGCGACTTGGTCCAAGCCTGTCATCGTGGCAGCGAATTATGTGCCGGGAGGTCGCGTATCCTATCCCTACCTTTACGAGCGCAAGCCTGGCGAACTATGGATCACGACGATGCAGGGTGGTTTGCGAATGAAGATCAACGTCGCCGATTTGCTGGCAGCCGAAATCCCTGTCTTTGTGCCTCCGCCAAAGGCCACGCCAAAGCCCGGCGGCGTCATCATGTTCGGAGACTCCACCACCGCGCCGCGCGGGGCTGTCAAAGTGTATGCCACGCGTGTCGAGACTGCGCTGCAAAGCATCGGCTCATCACTCAGCGTTCACAACGCAGGCATCCCGAGCAACACGACGGTCCAGGCACGCAAACGTCTTCAAGAGGATGTGCTGCGCTTCAAGCCACGCGTCGTGGTGATGCAGTTTGGCATCAATGACTCCGCCGTGGATGTG
Organism: Prosthecobacter sp.; assembly: GCA_044361885.1. GTDB lineage: Bacteria > Verrucomicrobiota > Verrucomicrobiia > Verrucomicrobiales > Verrucomicrobiaceae > Prosthecobacter. Next base: position 4,736 of record JBIKIA010000167.1, read on the forward strand.
TGGAAGAACCCACCGATGACCGAGCCCCGCGTGACTTTGGCGGCCTTCATCGACAACTGCCGCGCCATGATTGCCGAGACGCAGAAGCAAGGCGCGAAGGTCATCGTCATGACCTCCAACCCGCTGCGCTGGACCTCGAAGCTGCGCGAACTCTACGGCAAACCGCCCTACAACGCGGATGCCGAGGACGGCTTCGAGTCACTGAACCTCACGCGCTACAACGACGCGCTTCGCAAACTTGCCGGCGAGATGAAGGTATCGCTCGTCGATGTCCACACGGCTTATCCGGTCTTCGCCGCCAAGAACAAGACCACCATCGATGACATGCTCACCGATGGAATGCATCCTGGAGATCTCGGGCATCAACTCGTCGCAGAGCTGCTCGTTCCTGCTATTCGAGATGCAGTCCGCTAATCCTCCCCTTTCCATGAGCCCCTCATTCCAAGTGCATCGAGTCCACCCTAAAGGCGCTGTCCAAGCCATGAAATCCCTCACCATCGCTCTTCTACTCTCTTGCCCCGCCTTTGCCGCTGATCCTTTGCGCGTCCTTGTTTGGGACGAGCAGCAGCCCCGGCAGTCGCAGGGATATGGCGACAAGTTTCTCGGCGAAACCATCGCCACGCATCTCGCCACGCGGCCCAGTTTGACCGTGAAATCGACGAAGCTCGACGCGCCCGATCAAGGTCTCGATGACGCCACGCTCGATGCCACAGACGTTCTCGTTTTCTGGAGCCATGTGCGTCAAAAAGAGCAAAACGACGAACGTGTCGAGGCTGTGGTGAAACGCGTCATGGCGGGCAAGCTCAGTCTCATCGCGCTGCACTCCGCGCATTGGAGCAAGCCCTTCGTGCGCCTCATGCAGGAGCGTGCGAAAGACGATGCCGTCGCGCAGCATCCCGGCGCGAAGTGGGAATTCACCAACGATAAGCCCTATGGCGTCATTCGTCCGAAGGTGGCCCGCATCACGCCCTTCATCGAGAAAGGCGAGGGCGATCTGATGAAGCTCACGCTGCCACAATGTGTGTTCCCCGCCTTCCGTGCCGATGGCGCTCCCTCGCACGTCACCACACTGCTGCCGGATCATCCCATCGCGAAAGGTTTGCCTGTGAAGTGGGACATTCCGCAGACCGAGATGTATGGCGAGCCCTTCCACGTCCCGCCGCCCGATGAAGTCGTCTTCGAGGAGCGCTGGGACAAAGGCGAGCACTTCCGAGGCGGCTGCGTTTGGAAGGTGGGCCAGGGCCGCGTCTTCTACTTCCGCCCTGGCCATGAAACCTATCCGGTCTTCAAACAAGCCGAGCCACTACTCGTGATCGAGAACGCCGTGCGCTGGCTTGGTAGTGCAAAGCAATGAACAAGATGACTCTGTGCGCTCGTTTGTGCCGCTTATGAAATGGCGTGCCTTCATTGCTTCTCTTTGTGTTCCTGCTGGCTTCGTCGCTGCAGCCCAGCCCCTCCTCGTCGAAAATGGTCAGCCACGCGCCGAAATCATCATCGCGGAAAAGCCCACGCGCATGGCTCGTGTCGCGGCGCATGAGTTTCGGCAGCAGATCGAGAAGGTCAGCGGCGCGAAGCTGCCCATCGTCACGCAACCGACTGGCATGGCAGTCAAAGTCTTCATCGGAGCCAGTGCGCACTCGCCGGTGAAGGCGGATGGACTCAAAAACGGCGCGTATCGCATCGCCACGGGGGCGGATTGGATGGCAATGATCGGCGATGATGCGGACTTTGAGCCGATGGGGCCGTTTGCACGAAACAATGGCGACATCCCGCGTGCGCAGGCGGAGTGGGAAAAGATCGTCGGAGCGCCGTATGGGCTGCCGAATCCTGGTTTGTATAAGCACCGCACCAAAATCACTCTCGACGGCGAAACGCTCGAAGTCTGGGGCCTCGACGAACGCGGCAGCTTCAATGCGGTGAGCGGCTTTTTGCAAAAACTCGGCGCACGCTGGTATCTGCCTGGCGAACTCGGCGAAGTGCTGCCCGCGATGAAAACCATCGAGCTGCCGAAGCTAGATGAAACCGTGAAGCCCGACATTGCGCTGCGGCAGTTTAACTTCCGCTTTGCCACCTGCGGGCCGGACTCCGCGCTGTGGGTCATGAGGCTCGGCATTCGCAATGACGAGCGCCTGCAAATCGCCCATGGCATGGCGAATATGACGAACCGGCAGGCCGTCTTCGATGCACATCCCGACTGGTTCGCGATCTACGGCGGCAAACCCGACTTCAAGCCCAGCGATACGAAGTGCCAGCTCTGCTACTCAAACGACGAACTCTTCCGCGAGACCGTGCACTATGCGCGGGCACTGCTCGACACCTTCCACTTGGAAAGCGTCTCCATCATGCCGCCCGATGGCTACACCTCCATTTGCCAGTGCGAGAAGTGCAACGGCAAGGACTCGCCCGAGCGCAATGAACGCGGGCTGCTCAGTGATTATGTGTGGGATTTCGTCAATCGCGTGGCGAAGGAAGTCGGCAAAACGCATCCGAACGCGAAGGTGCTGAACTGCGCCTATGGCGTCTATACGCTCCCGCCGCTGAAGATCGACAAACTGGAGCCGAACGTGCTCGTCGGCATCGTCGGAGGTCGCCGACCGATGAACAAAGCGGGCAACAAAGCCGAAGGCGAAGCCGCGCCAGAGGCTCTGCGTGCCGCGTGGGCGAAGAAGACCGACAACCCGATCATCAATTTCGAAAATTACCCGTTCACCGATCGCGGCTGGTATCTGCCCGCCTTTGCCGCGCAGTCGATGGGCGACACGGTGATCGCCACCAAAGGCATGTCCCAGGGCGAGGACATCTGGCTCACCGTGCGCAACGATTTCGACAAAGTCGGCACCGGCTTCAATCACTTCCTCGTCTATTTCACCGCCCGCGCCTACTGGCCCGGCTACGAGCCAGCGGCAGCGCTGCGTGAATATTGCCGCCTTTTTTACGGCCCTGCCGAGCAGGAGATGCACACCTTCTTCACGCATTGCGAAGCGAACTGGAAGGTGATGGATGAAGACAAAGCCAAAGCAGACGAAGGGCTCACGCTTTTCGACAAAGCGAAGACCAAAACCGATGCTACGAGCATCTTCGGCAAACGCCTCGCCCTCATCGATGACTTCCTCAAAGGCCTGCGTATGAAGTCGCAGCAGCTCGGTCAAAAACGCGGCCCGGTGCCCTCCGTGCGCCTCGTCGGCGATGCGAAGGACATCGTCATCGACGGCAAACTCGACGACGAATATTGGCAAAACTGCCCAGCCTCCGCCACGGGCAAGTTCCGCGAGTTGCAGACAGGCCGCACGCCCACTTTTGGCACCTCCTTCAAAGCGGGATGGCAGGGCAGCAATCTCGTCTTTGCTATCCGCTGCGATGAGCGACGCGGTGAGAAACCCAACATCACCACCACCCGCGATGACGATCAGGCACTTTGGCATGGCGACGCCATCGAGATCGAGCTCGCCACGGAAACGCACTCGTATTATCAAATCGCCATCAGTCCAAACGGGCACGTTGTCGATCTGGATAGAGGTGCGCCGCGCAGTCAGTGGTTCGGCTGGGATTCGAAAGCCGAAGTCGCCACCCACATCGCCGACGATCACTGGACCGTGGAAATCCTTATCCCCATCACGCAGGATGAAAACGATCCGCTGCATCAGGTCATCGGCCGCCACCCCACGCAGAGTCTGCCCTGGCACATCAACCTCTGCCGCCAGCGCATCCGCGAAGACGGCCAGGAAATCAGCGCCCTCTCGCCTACCGGCACGGAAGGCTTCCACGAGCCGATGAAGTTCGCGCACTTCTACGACGGCCGCTCACACGTCTTCGACGCCGATCCCAGCGTCACCGACTTCGTCATCGGCTACCGCGACGCCACGCAGAAACGCAAAGCCGCAGGTTTCCTCGCCCTCGCCGAAGGCAAACTCACCGACTTCCAAAAGTCCGCCGCTCTCGAACAAGCCGCCCGGCTCGACCGCAACGCCACCTTCATCGATCAGATCCCCATCGAAGCCGTCCAAAAGACCGCGCAGATGCAAAACCTGCTCGCCAACTACAAGGCCATCGAAGTCGTAAAGCAGTTCGCCAACGAAGACATCATGAAGTGGCCTTTCTGGAAACGTGGCGATGGCTTCCAAGCTCGCGGATGGGCCTACTCCATCACCAAAACTGGCGACAAAGCCGAAGCCGACCTCAGCGCCGCTTTGGACTTCACCGGCGACCTTCGCCAGCGCGAGACCATTCTGCTCTTCCTCGCCCAAAACCGCGAGAACAACCTCAAAGACGACGCCAAGGCCCTCGAAGCCTATCAAACCCTCCTCGAAGGAAAAACGCGACTAGGAGGTGCCGATGAGTTTTCCGCATTGCAGGGCATCGC